>CAZQUT010000219.1:0-1564 GCA_964596555.1 uncultured Thermotogae bacterium | reverse complement strand
GCATCCGACACGTTTGCAGATCCTGCGCTTGCTTGCCAAAGGGGAGCTATGTGGCTGCGAGATCGTTCCCGAGTTTGAGCTTGATCAATCAGGAATATCTCGGCATCTGACAGCGCTGAAGCGAGCCGGATTGATCCGCTCTCGTCGCGACGGCGTGCGTATCTACTGGAAACTCGCCGATCGGCAGGTTGCAGAGCTTCTTCTGCTTGCTGAGGAGATTGCACAGTTACGTTGAGTATTGCACCATGACGAGTTGTTGCAGCGCTAATACGTCAACGGGGGCACGGCGTCTTGAGTTACCATTGGGGAAAAGGAGAGCATATGAAAAAGAAGATAGCGATACCAACACGTGGCACTGCTGGATTGGAAGATCAGGTTGAAGAGCACTTTGGACGCGCGCAGCACTACGCATTGATCAACGTGGATGATGGGAAGGTTGTGGACACACAAGTGCTCGACGTCCCGTTCGCCCAGCATGGTCCGGGCGATCTTCCCAATTGGATTCACGCTCAAGGGGCTGATGCTGTCCTTGCCTGGGGGATGGGACCGAGCGCAGTCAACTTCTTCGATCAACTTGGAATCGAGGTGGTGACCGGAGCTACCGGCCCGGTGCGGGATGTCATTGAAGGCTACATCCGCGGTAACCTGGAGACGATTGAATGGGTCGAGCCAGAGGGACACGGACAAGGCCACAAGCATCAGCACTAATCCGCTTAGGCGGGGAAGAGATAAGATGAGTCATTCACACACGCACGACACAAGTAATTTCGCAGGGACACGGTTGTTGGTTACAGTGGTCCTCAACTTCGTGATCGCTGCGGCGGAGATTGTCGGAGGATTGATCTCGGGAAGCTTGGCTCTCCTCTCCGATGCGATTCACAGTTTCAGCGATGGGATCTCGCTCGTTATCAGCTACGTCGCCATCCGGCTGCGCAGCCGACCAAGCTCGGCCCTCCACACGTTCGGGTTCAAACGTGCGGAGGTGTTCGCTGCGGTGATCAACTCAGCGGCCCTTGTGGTGATCACGATCTACCTATTCATCGAGGCGATCAAGCGGTTCATCACTCCCGCGCCGATACACGGGCAGATAATGCTCATCGTCGCCACTATCGGACTGGCGGCAAACATTATCGGTACGCTTCTGTTGCGCCATGGGGCAAAGGCGAGCATGAATATCAAGGCCGCCTACTTGCATCTGTTTGCCGATGCGGTTTCTTCGGTTGGGGTGATTCTCGGCGGGGTGGCGATCTACCTGTGGAATGTGTACTGGCTCGATCCGACGATCACGATATTGATCGGGGTTTACATTCTCAAAGAAGCGTACGTGATCATCAAAGAAACAGCCCACATCCTGATGGAGGGAGCGCCGAAGGATCTATCCATAGACGAGATCGGAAGTGCCATCGAGGGGATTCTCGGAGTGAGAAATATCCATCACGTGCACGCGTGGTCGGTGGGCGAACACGACAATCACCTTGAAGCGCATATCGACGTCGACGACATGATGGTGAGCAAGGCAGATGAGATCCGCGCGCAAGCAGAGCAGATACTGCATGAACAGTTC
>CAZQUT010000218.1:0-1594 GCA_964596555.1 uncultured Thermotogae bacterium | reverse complement strand
CTAACAATCCGTCCCTCTCGATCGTGAACACCTTTCCATCGCTCTCCAGGTAGTAACGCATGTCCAACCTCCCAAGCTCAGATTGTACGCTTGCAGGGAGTGGATTTCAGTGCGATCCAGAGTTTGCACCTTTCTGTTTGGGGGTGGATAATCCCCGCAATTGCAGAACAGTTCAATTTGAGTAGCACGAGCAGGAACGCTAAGAACGGGGAGCTATGTTTAGAACGCTAGTACAGCAAGGAGACATATGCCAGATATGACCTCGCAGGATGTAGAACACGAGATACGAGATGGGGACTCTTTCCGCGCTTTTGCGCCCACTTCGGCAAGTGTGATTCCTCTATTGCAGCAGATCCAGGAGAAATATGGGTACCTTTCAGAGAGCAACTTGAAGCGCGTCTCTGAGTATACGCACACACCGTTGAGTACAATATATGGAGTAGCTACGTTCTATTCGCAGTTCCGTCTTACTCATCCCGGCAAACACCTGATCCGCGTCTGCCAAGGAACGGCATGTCACGTCTTAGGCGCGGTGGAGATCATGGACCACTTCAAGGAACAGTTGGGAATAGATGAAGACGGGACCACAGCGGACGGGTTATTCACTCTTGAGAGCGTGCGCTGTCTTGGGTGTTGCAGCCTCGCTCCCGCAATGATGATCGACGATGAGACCTACGGACGCCTGACACGAGATAAGGTGGATGACATCCTTGCATCGCACCGGAGTGAGGAGGCAAAGTGAGCCACATAACTGAGATTAGAGTAGGATTGGCAACCTGTGGCATTGCTGCTGGGGCTGAACCCGTTTACTCCGCTCTGCAGAAGGAACTAGCTGCAATCGATGTGCCAGTGAAGCTGAAGCGAGTCGGGTGCATCGGGATGTGCTACAACGAACCGCTTGTCGACGTAGTCACGGATAAAGGTGATAAGTCGACGTATGGACATGTACGGGTTGAGGACGTAAGCCGGATCGTGAACGAGCACATCATCGGAGGAAGACCAGTTCAAGAGCTCCTTGTTCCTAAGGATGGTTTCTTCGACCGGCAAGTTCGCATCGTGCTTGAGAACTGTGGAATCATCGACCCGGAATCGATCGATGAGTACATTGCACAGAGCGGATATGAAGCGCTGAAGACTGTCCTCACTGTGATGAGTCCGCAGGAAGTGATCGAGAAGGTCACTGCATCCGGGCTGCGCGGTCGAGGTGGAGCCGGATTCCCTACCGGCGTTAAGTGGGGTTTTGCCGCATGTGAGCCTAGCCCGGATAAGTACTTCATCTGCAACGCCGATGAAGGTGACCCAGGTGCATTCATGGACCGCAGCGTGCTCGAAGGGGATCCGCACCGTGTGCTTGAAGGGATGGCGATCGGCGCCTATGCGATCGGCGCACGGCACGGTTATTTCTACGTGCGTGCCGAGTATCCGCTGGCGATCAGGAGGATCGAGAAGGCGATAGCCCAGGCAACCTCGGCTGGTCTTATCGGTGAGCATGTCCTCGGTAGCGACTTCTCATTTGAGGTTCAGATCAAGGCCGGCGCGGGAGCGTTTGTCTGCGGTGAGGAGACGGCCCTCATCGCATCGATCGAGGGGAAGC
>CAZQUT010000217.1:0-1599 GCA_964596555.1 uncultured Thermotogae bacterium | reverse complement strand
TTATGCCATCACACCCGATATCACAGGTCAACCACGAACTCTCCGTCCTTGTAGACAAGCTCATCGTCGACCCAGATCTCGCCACCATTCTTGAGGTCACAGATCATGTCCCAGTGGATCGATGACTCGTTCACGCTCCCGCTCTCGGGGTATCCGGCACCGAGTGCCATGTGGAAGCTACCGCCGATCTTCTCGTCGAACAGCGTGTTCCCTGTAGCGCGAGTAATCCCCGTGTTCGTTCCAATGGCGAACTCACCCACATAGCGCGAACCTTCATCGGTATCGATCGTGCTCAGCAGAAACTCCTCGTTCTTGTCGGCGGTCGCGCGCACAACCTTTCCCTTTTCAAACCACAGGTGTACACCGTCGACGCGGCGGCCCTGAAAGGTTGTTGGATATGAGAAGCGCACGTGCCCCTGCACGCTATCTTCCACCGGACCGGTGAAGACCTCACCATCGGGCATGTTGTTCTTGCCGTCACAATTGATGAACTTGCGACCAGCAATGCTCAGTTTGAGATCGACGTCAGGGCCAGTAACCTGCACCCGCTCCTTGCCAGCGAAGAGATCGACGATCTTCTGCTGCCACAGGGAGAAGCCCTTCCAATAGCCAACTGGGTCATCCATGTCGGGAAGGCAGGCATTGAACACGAAGTCCTCGTATTCGGAGAGGCTCATCTCGGCGTCCTGCGCGTAGGCATTGGTCGGATAGAGCGTCCCCACCCACTTGAACTCACCTGTTGAAGCACGCTGCATCACCTTGGCCATGATCTCCTTGCGTGCTCGGCTGCTGATCACTATCTTCTCGGGCGGAACGTTAGACAGTCCCTTCGTATTGAGGGCGCTCATCAGGGAGATGCTGGCATCGTATGTTTCCATGACGAGTTTCATCGGCTCGGGGATGTGTGAGAGCTGTTCATCGGAGCCGTACAAATAGAGGATCTCATCCGCACCGGGAAGTGGGACGAGGGTAAGAGGGAATCCGCCCGCCTGTATCACCTTGGTGAGGATCGCCTTCAATAGGGGCTCGGCGACCGCCCCTCCCTGAATGAGGACCTTGTCCTTTGGCCTAATCGCCACCGAGTAGTTGACCAGAACATCCGCAAGCTTGTCAATCCGAGTATCTGCCATTCGTTCGTCCTCCTTTTCTTGCACCGATCGACGGTAAGTACTGCATACACTAGGCTACTTACCCACAAAGAACACTGCAAGCTTCTTCTGTTCTTGCAGATACACCATCATTCACGTGCGTCGTTCGCTGTCGTCTGTGAGTAGCGGTAGTAGATGCCAAGATCGATCGCGACCATCACCATGTTAAGTACGTACAGACCAGTCACCCAATCAAAATTAGAAGTAAGCTTGTGTCCTACTCCGCAGGCATACCCAATCATGATCAGGATCATGAATACGGGGCTCTTCCCGGCCACGTTGTGCGTCCGTAACGCCTTGGCGATGGAGACAGGCCAGCTAAGTCCAAAACAGACGAGCATCACCGCTTCGAGCAGGCTCATTATGTGCGTGGTTGATCTATCTGTTCGGTTGTCCACAACTGCACAAGATGAGTGCAGGTCTCGACCGCCTTCTCCATGTCCTGCAGGCT
>CAZQUT010000216.1:0-1603 GCA_964596555.1 uncultured Thermotogae bacterium | reverse complement strand
AGGCGCACGTGGCTCTGGACTACCCCGCCGCGCTGAGCCATCCCATGCACCTCTGCCTGCTTGATGAACAGACCTGACTTTACTGCAGCCTCACCGATCACGGCAGCGATCGATAGCAGCCCCTGTCCGCCAACTCCGGCGAGGATGATGTCCTTCTTCATTTTTCTCCTCCTTGGCGCGCATGCCGGCGCAGTGTCTGCACGCACTCCCGCACGGCGATGATCACCGACGTCCCCTGATGGTCAACTTCCTCAGCGATTACTGCTACGTTTTCGTCGTGGTTCTTGGGAAGCGGAACGATCGTCTTGATGTGATCATTACTTACGCCCAAGCCGTGGCAGATCGCAGCGAGGCGATTGGTGGCATTCGATTCCTGCCCTCCGGTCATGGCGACAGTGAGATTGTCGAGGATGATGATCGTCACCGGCGCGTTTTCGCTGACGCAGTCGAGGAGTCCGGTCATCCCGGAGTGGGTAAACGTGGAGTCCCCGATCACGGCGACTGCTGGTGTCAGACCGGCATCGGATGCTCCCTTTGCCATGGTGATGGATGCGCCCATCTCTATGCACGTATCTATCGCCTTATGCGGTGGAAGTGCCCCCAGTGTGTAACAGCCAATGTCGGAGAAGACGCGCCCCTGCGGATATTGCTTCATGACCGCGTTCAAGGCGCGATACGTGTCGGCGTGCGGACATCCTGGACAGAGGGCAGGCGGACGCCCTACGAGGATGTCCGACTGTGGTGGGACACCCCGCTGGGAAAGCCCGAGAGCCTCGGCAACGATGCCAGGGTTGAGCTCGCCTGTGCGTGGGACCGTCCCGTCCAGCCGTCCGTGGATCGCATTCTTCCGATCGCCGAGCAGGCCGCGGAGCTTCCCCTCGATGAACGGGTACCCCTCTTCGAAGAGGATTACCTCATCGCACTCATCAAACAGCCGGCGCACCAGCGAAATTGGGATCGGGTATTGCGAGATCTTCAGAAGCGGATGCGGAGAGATCCCATCGTACACCTCTTGTACGTAGTTGTAGGCGATGCCACTAGCGATGATTCCACGCGTTTTGTCCGAGCCCTCCTGATAGCGGTTGAACGGGCTAGCCTCACTTTCTGCCAGTAGTTGCGGCTGGCGGGCAATCAGATCGAGGTAGCTCCCTCTTGCGTTTGCCGGTAGGAGTATGTACTGACGCCGATCGGCAGGAGGAGCCAGTTTGTTCTTGTCCCGCGTTTTACCCAGCTTCACCACGGAGCGCGAGTGGGATAGACGCGTCGTTAGCCGGATGAGGACGGGAATGTTGTGTCGCTCGGACAGCTCAAACGCGTATGCGGGGGCGGCGTATGCCTCCTGCTGGTTGGATGGTTCCACGCAGGGGACGAGGGCGAGATCGGTGTACAGCCGCGAGTCCTGCTCGTTCTGCGAGGAGTGCATCGATGGGTCGTCGGCCACATTGATCAATAGGCCGCCATTCGCGCCAGCAATCGCCGCGTTGACGAACGGGTCGGCGGCGACGTTCAGCCCCACATGCTTCATGCTCACCATGGCCCGCTTCCCGGCGTAGCTCATCCCAATTGCCTCTTCCAGCGCCACCTTCTCGTTTGTGGACCAGCG
>CAZQUT010000215.1:0-1608 GCA_964596555.1 uncultured Thermotogae bacterium | reverse complement strand
ACGTTGTCGTCATGACCGCCTTCGGCGCGGGGGTGACGTACGGAGCAGTGGTCGTGCGTATCTGATCATGAAGAGCAAGATTGCGTTTCTCTTTCCCGGGCAAGGGACCGTTCCCAGTCATCTGCCCCTCGTTGCGCAGGCGGGAATACCGGTTGGCAACTGGCTGCGAGAGGGTGATACCAATCACCTTTCGCAAACAGAGTTTGCTCAGCCGGCAATCTTCATCGACAGCACGAGCAAGGACGAGGCCCTGCGCTCTCGCGGGATCATTCCCTCGGTTGTTGCCGGACACAGCCTCGGAGAGTACGCTGCCCTCGTTTCTGCCGGGGTCCTGACGCCAGAATCCGTATTGCAAGTGGTGATACGTCGTGGCCACTTGATGGGACAAGTAAGCGGAGGAGGGATGGCAGCGATTCTGAAACTATCTTGCGAAGAAGTCCAAGCGGTCTGTGCACGCATCGGTGATGGAGTGAACGTTGCTAACATCAATGGCCCAACACAGATTGTCATATCCGGAGACGAGGCCACGTTGGAAAACGCGATGGCTGCGTGCGAAGATCTGGGCGGACGCGCGATCAGGCTAAACGTCTCTGGCCCGTTTCACTCGCCGCTGCTCGCGCCGGCGCAGGCCGATTTAGCTCCATTCATCGAGACGCTAGCGTTTCAGTCCCCTACGACTGCGTATGTCTCCAGTGTGAGTGGAGTGCTGGAGGATGATCCCCCGACGATCAAGGCTCTCCTATTGACACAGATCACGGCGTGCGTACAGTGGGTAGATACGATCGGGTCGCTTGTGCGGATGAACATACAGCAAGCGATCGAGGTAGGGCCGGGAAAGGTACTGACCAACTTGGGAAGGCGTATCACGGACAAGATCGAGTTCATCACGTTCGAGGAGGCGACCGATGGGACTATTTGACGACCGCGTGGCGATTGTGACCGGAGGAACGCGTGGGATCGGAAGGGCGATCGTCGATCTTCTGCACAGCGAGGACTGCTCCATTGCTGTCTTCGCGCGCAATCGTGCGATGGGAGAGGCATTGCAGCAGGAGGTGGAGCATTGCCGCTTTCACGCGGTCGACGTCTCTGACGGCGAGCAAGTGCGTGCGGCTGTGCGCACAGTGCACGAGGAGTTCGGGCGCATCGATTTCCTTGTCAACAACGCCGGCATCACACGTGATCAGTTGGTGATGCGCATGGATGATGAGAGTTGGCGACAGGTTATTGGCGTCAACCTGGAGGGCGCCTACAATTGCATCCGTGCCTGCCTGCGCCAGATGGTTCGGGCGAAGAGCGGAGCGATTGTCAGCATCGGCTCTGTCGTCGGTGATACGGGCAATGTTGGCCAGGCGAACTACGCAGCGAGTAAGGCAGGGCTGATCGGATTATCCCGTAGTGTGGCCAAGGAAGTCGGCTCGCGCGGAATCAGGGTAAACGTAGTCTCCCCCGGAGTTATCAAGACGGAGATGACTGATGCCTTGAACGATAGCGTGCTTAGAGAGTACTTGGCGCGTATCCCGTTGGGTCGGGAAGGGACGGCAACTGAGGTGGCACAAGTGGTTGCCTTCTTGCTTTCTCCCCAGGCTTCCTATATAACTGGGCAGGTTG
>CAZQUT010000214.1:0-1641 GCA_964596555.1 uncultured Thermotogae bacterium | reverse complement strand
CAACCTGCCCAGTTATATAGGAAGCCTGGGGAGAAAGCAAGAAGGCAACCACTTGCGCCACCTCAGTTGCCGTCCCTTCCCGCCGTAACGGGATGCGCTGCATGTACTCTTCGCGCACACTATCGCCCAAGGACTCAGTCATTTCCGTCTTGATGAATCCGGGAGAGACGACGTTCACCCTGATCCCGCGCGAGCCGACTTCCTTGGCCACACTACGCGACAATCCGATCAGCCCTGCCTTACTCGCTGCATAGTTCGCCTGACCGACATTCCCCGTATCACCGACGACAGAACCTATACTGACAATCGCCCCGCTCTTCGCCCGAACCATATACCGCAGGCAGGCACGGATGCAATTGTAGGCGCCCTCCAGGTTGACGCCAATAACCTGTCGCCAACTCTCATCATCCATGCGCATCACCAACTGATCACGTGTGATGCCGGCGTTGTTGACAAGGAAATCGATGCGCCCGAACTCCTCGTGCACTGTGCGCACAGCCGCACGCACTTGCTCGCCGTCAGAGACGTCGACCGCGTGAAAGCGGCAATGCTCCACCTCCTGCTGCAATGCCTCTCCCATCGCACGATTGCGCGCGAAGACAGCAATGGAGCAGTCCTCGCTGTGCAGAAGATCGACGATCGCCCTTCCGATCCCACGCGTTCCTCCGGTCACAATCGCCACGCGGTCGTCAAATAGTCCCATCGGTCGCCTCCTCGAACGTGATGAACTCAATCTTGTCCGTGATCCGCCTTCCCAAGTTGGTCAGTACCTTTCCCGGCCCGACCTCAATCGCTCGCCGTATGTTCATCCGCAGGAGCGACTCGATTGTATCTACCCACTGTACGCACGCTGTGATCTGTGTCAATAGGAGAGCCTTGATCGCCGGGGGATCATCCTCCAGCAGTCCACTCACACTAGAGACGTACGCAGTCGTAGGGGAATGAAACACTACCTCTTCGATAAGGGGCGCGAGATTAGCCTGCGACGGAGCAAGCCGCGGCGAGTGGAACGGCCCAGAGACGTTCAGCCTGATCGCGCGTCCTCCCAGCTCTTCGCATGCGGCCATCGCGTGTTCCAACGCGCCCTCGTCTCCGGATATGACAATCTGCGTCGGGCCATTGATGTTGGCCATGTTCACTCCATCGCCGATGTGCGCACAGACCGCTTGGACTTCTTCGCAAGATAGCTTCAGAATCGCCGCCATCCCTCCTCCGCACACTTGCCCCATCAAGTGTCCACGGCGTATCACGACCTGCAACGCAAATTGTGGCGTCAGCACCCCGGCAGAAACGAGGGCAGCGTACTCTCCGAGGCTGTGTCCGGCAACGACCGAGGGAATGATCCCGCGAGAGCGCAGGGCCTCGTCCTTGCTCGTGCTGTCGATGAAGATTGCCGGCTGAGCAAACTCTGTTTGCGAAAGGCAATTGCTATCCCCCTCTTGTAGCCATTTACCAATCGGTATTCCCGCCTGCACAGCTAGCCTAAGCAACGTTTCGCTGCGCTTACGCCCGGGGGGCAGATGATTGGGAACGGTCCCTTGTCCGGGAAAGAGAAACGCAATCTTGCTCTTCATGATCAGATACGGACGACCACTGCTCCGTACGTCACCCCCGCGCCGAAGGCGGTCATGACGACAACGT
>CAZQUT010000213.1:0-1700 GCA_964596555.1 uncultured Thermotogae bacterium | reverse complement strand
CAAGCGATCATGCTTGTCGCATAAGCATAAGTATTGGAAGAGACGTTGACAAGAAACGTCCCTCAATACAAGATGGCCTTGGGAGACGCTCTGCTGAAGGTACGGCGATGCTTCCATCTCGCGTGCGGATGGATGTGAATTAACGCGGGTCTTGTCACAGTTCAGGGTGGAAAGGAGGACGCGTGTTTCATACGATAGCGAGAATCAATCTTTCCACGCTGGCGGAGAACATGGATGTTGTCCGTGAACGCTTGCCATACGGAACGAAGGTGTTGTTTGCCGTCAAATCCGATGGCTACGGGCATGGGATAGAAGCGGTCTCCCGTACGGCAGAAGAGGCGGGGATCGACTACCTGGGAGCAACCACGGTAGAGGAGGGAGGGGAGATTCGTGCTGCCGGAGTGAAGCTTCCGATTCTGTTGCTTGGCCCCATTCTCCCCACTGAGATCCACACCGCGCTGAAGCTCGATTTAACTCCGTTTATCAGTGATCTTGAATCCGCACGTCTTGTCGCCCGATTCGCCAGGCGGATGAAGAAGAGAGCGACCGTGCAGGTGAACGTCGATACCGGGATGGGGCGGTTCGTGGTGCGCGCAGAGCGCGCTGCGGATTTCACCGCGCAGCTTGTGAAACTAGATGACATCAAAGTAGAAGGAGTGTTCAGCCACCTCTCCTTCGCCGAGGCGGAGAGCCCCGAGGCAAGGGCTCACAGCCTGTGGCAGATTGAACGGTTTGATACGGTCCTGGCGGCGCTCGATGAGGCAGGTGTTCTCCCTCCCTTGCGGCACATTGGAAACTCGGCGGCGGTGATTCAGTACTTGGATCGAGTGATTTCAGCGCCGCTCAATATGGTGCGGATTGGGACCATGCTCTACGGGTACCCCGAAGTAGAACGTCCCTGGACGAACGCGCTAAGACCGATCGCGACGCTGTCCGCGCAGGTGATCTCTCTCAAGGACCTCTCACCTGGCGACTGTGTCGGTTATGACTGTGCGTATCGGACGACTCGCGCTCAACGGATTGCTGTCATTTCGATCGGGTATGGGTGCGGTCTCCCCCCGTCTCTTTCCAACCGTGGTAAGGTGTGGTTACGTGGAGGGTATGCCCCAGTGGTGGGAAAGGTCTGTTTGGATCACACGATCATCGATGTAACTGATGTAGCTGGCGTTACGATCGGCGACAGTGTGGAGATATTCGGTCCTGATAACCCTGCCGATCGATTGGCAGACATGGCCGACCTTTCGGTCTGCCAGCTCCTCGTCCCGGCGCTGCGTGGTGCGAGCGTGCGAAGATACGATTGAAAAGGATCTTCTCTCGTAAAGACGCAAAGTAGTGATGGGTAATGCGTGATGAGAAAGAGCAAGAGCATCCTTTCGCAGAGGTCTGTCTGCTGTCGTGTCCTGACAGACAAGGTGCCAAGGAAAGCACAGAATAGGGGAGGGGAGATCGGCTCTCAGCGATCAGCAATCGCGCAAGCATGACCGTCACTCACCCGGTCTCGTCACTCATTCTGCACTACTGTCCTACTGCCTTTGCGAGAGAATGCTTCTTGCCTTCTTGTTGCCAGCCACTAGTCACTCATCACCAATTACCCATCACCGTTCCTCACTGAACGCCGAAGAAGAGGAAGCGAATGAACATCAGAACGGGGATTATCTCCAATCGGCCGATCCACATGTTGAACGACAGCGCAAGCTTGC
>CAZQUT010000212.1:0-1739 GCA_964596555.1 uncultured Thermotogae bacterium | reverse complement strand
CGGCGTCAACAAGGCTCACGGCGATGTCGTCTGCCGGGTGCAGCGATTTGTTGTCAATCGAAAGCTGCATTGCCGCTGTTCCATCGGGAGCTATCTCCACCTTCTCCGGGAAGAGCGTGAACGACAGAATGGATTCCTGCCCGACAGCCACGCAGGCGAGGAGGAAGACAGCGAGTATCGCTATCAAGAACAGCAAACTCCTCTGCTTATGGATCATCGGCTCACCTATCTCAGTTACTCTTGGTTAAGGAGCTCCTCGATCGCCTGCTTGAGGTCGTCACCGCGCAGGCTCTTACCACGGATCGTCCCATCACGATCGATGAGATACGACATCGGTATCCCGGAAACGCGGTAGAGCGAGGAGACATCTCCATCAGCGCCATCAAACACCTGCCGATACGTGAGGCCAAAATAGGAGACCGCGCCCGTAAATGCTCCCTCGTTGCGATCGAGATTGATCCCAATCACGACCAACCCGCTATCGGCATAGTCTTTTAAAGCCTGCTCTACATTTGGAAGCTCATCGCGACAGGGCGCACACCAACTCGCCCAAAAGTCTAGAAGAACGATCTTTCCTTGCAATGAGGAAAGCGACAGATCATTCCCGTCTGCATCAACGACGGAGAAGTCTGGGGCGGGAAAGCCAATCGTAAGCGGGACCTTGGTATTGACCCACGCATCTGACTTGTCGATCATGATTTCCGAACCGTCGGGAGAGACGCTCGTCGCCGCGTAGACCGTTCCGTCTACGTTGAACGGCGCGTCGAGCCAGTATCTCTCGTGCGAATCCGAGGTTGCCAAGAGTTCGCCGTCCTGGTCGATATCGATCAGGAGCTGGTTGTGATCGAGGTCATCGAACACGCTATCGCTGTTCTCATCGATAACTGCGATCTCGTAGGTGACGGCGCCAAGCTCGATCTGGCCAGACATGTAGTTATCGCGGAAGTAGATGATCGCCGTCGGCATTGTTGGATTCCACACGAGGAAGAGACGATACACTCTCGTGCCGCTCTCGGTCGGGATCTCGAATGATGCGCTCGCAAGATACCCCCCGTCCCACAGTTGTTGTGCCCAGTCTACAGGCGCTAGCTCGTTGTCCCCATTGGCGTCAACGTACAGCTTCGCATCGCTACCATTCCGATCGATGACAAGTGCATAGGTCGAATCGGCAAGCGTGAGCGTGGCGTACATTGGCGTGCCAGAGTAGCTCGGTTCGGTCAATCCCGGGATTGCATCTGATGAAAGTTGCACGGCCTGCGGGTAATAGGCGGTTGTCAGGTCAAGGATCGAGTCCACATAATCAAGATTTCCTGTTGAAGCGACGAGTGCGCCAGAGAACATCAGAACAGCCGTTATAGCTAAAAGAGTAGAAAGACGAAACATGTATTACCTCCGAATAAGTGTACGTAAACGGGCAATAACGATTTCGTTGCCTATTACAGATATTATGTCAAACAGTCCGGGGCCGACGGCACGGCCGGTGACTGTGACACGAATCGCGTGTGCAACGTCTTTCATTTTCGCCCCCTGCTCCGCAAACACCTCTCGCAACAACCTCTCCACGTCATCGTGGAAGAATGAAGTCGCCTGAGAAAAGGCATCGCATATTGAAGCAATCAGCTCCCGCTGGTGTCCATCAAGCACCACGTCATCTTCCATCGCTATAGATACCGGAAACAGGATTAGCATCATGTCCGCCAGATCGACGAGCGTGTGACAGCGGTGGCGCAGTAACTCCG
>CAZQUT010000211.1:0-1765 GCA_964596555.1 uncultured Thermotogae bacterium | reverse complement strand
CGGTGCTCCGTCGATAAGCGCCATCTCGCCGAAGAAATCGCTGGCACCAAACTTTGCAACAACCTTGCCCTCCCGCACAACCTCGGCTCCACCTGACAGTATCAGATAGAACCCTGTCCCAGTAGTTCCTGCGCTTACAATCTTCGTGCCTGCGGCGAACTCCTTGCTGACCGCCTTCTCGGCAATCGCGGCAAGCCCCTTCTTCGTCACGTGGGAAAACAGCGGCGCTTTCGCAATAAGACCGGCGATTTCGTTCTTCTCCATCTGTTGGTTCCTCCTCTTGTGTCAATCTCCTACTTAGGGCCAATGTCTCAACCCTTCTCTGTATGATATAATACGGAAGAATCTTTTCCAACTGGAGTGTGAAAGAGAGTGTCCTGGAGTACCACGCTCAAGATTCGGCAGCAGATACGTGCTCACGTAGAAGCAGACGAGCAGATTGCGGTGATGTTCAGTGATATCCGTGGGTTCACCTCCTACACCGCACGCGAGGGGGATCGTGCCGCCTATGAGCTTTCTCAAACACACGAGACCCTTCTGAAAGAGCAGATAGAGGAGCAAGCGGGGATTATCGTCAAGACGATGGGCGATGGAATCATGGCCGCGTTCGCCGAGCTGCCGTCTGCTGTGCACGCCGCTGTGGGAATACATAGAGCTGTCAGGAAGAGAAATACGGAGCATCCGAGAGAGCCGATCGATATCGGAATCGGCCTAGCGAGCGGGACACCAATCATGACGGAAGCTGACTTCATCGGGCACTCCGTCAACCTTTCCCAGCGCGCTTCCAGTATGGCCAAAGGCGGGCAGATACTTGTCACAGAACCGTTTGCGCGTGAGGTGACGCCGCCACACGGGTGCCACTATATGTCGCTAGGTAAACGGGAGTTGAAGGGGCTTGATCATGTACATCTATATGAGGTCGCATGGATGGGGGAGGTGGCGCGTCTCTCCGATCGCGATGATATGTTCACCCTCATTCTCACCGAACGGGGGACACTTGTAATCGAATTGGCAAAGAATATTCAAGCCCATATCGACGATGCCGTCGTTCAACTGGGGAAGACATCCGGCAATGATGCTTTCTCTTCGCTCTTACAGCGAGGTATCGCAAGATTCACACATGCGGTGATTAACAAGTCCCTTGCCGCATCGGGGATCGATCGTGAGCAGCCGATCGACAGTGTGGATCTCTCGATCGACGGTAATGAAGTTATTGTACGTCTTGGAAAGAAACCTATCCGCTTGCACGGTGTAGATGCTTCGCAGGCTACACTGTTCCGCGAGAAATTGGTGGAGATGCGGGACAAGCTGCACGCTGAGGTGGGCGAGTAGACATTAATCCTGCGGAGGCGAAAGGCATGACTGATACCAGATTGCGATCATTGCTCTTGGTCTTAATTGCGCTGGTATTCGCGGTTAGTATTCCTTCCTATGGCGAAACCTCCCCTGCCGGTGTTCTTCCTACGCCTGTTCCTGGCGACAGCGCAATTAGCATGTCGCTTGACAAGGACATGTACGCTCCAGGAGATCGGATCGAAATCACGATCTCTGCCGACACGAATCTGGTAGGCTTTCTTTACGTGTACGACATCGACCCGGCGGGAGCAATCACGCTTCTGTATCCCAATCGCTATCAACCCGATGCGTTTGTCAACCAACGAACGATCCCTCTTCCTGGTGCAGGGTACCACTTCGTGGTCGGTGGGCCGGAAGGACTTGAGACAGTCGTCGCCATCCTCGCGCAAGCACCGATCGATCAATTGTC
>CAZQUT010000210.1:0-1805 GCA_964596555.1 uncultured Thermotogae bacterium | reverse complement strand
TGTGCCACGTTAACCTTATCCCGCTCAATCCGATCCCAGGATCGATCTTCCGCCCAAGCCCACGCGAGCGTGTCGATGCATACGAGCAGGAGCTCACAAGTGCCGGAATCAACACAACGGTACGCATGGGAAGAGGAGTGAAGATCAGTGCCGGCTGCGGTCAACTGCGTGGAAGATCGAAGTGAGTGGTGATTGGTGCACCAAGATCGAAGCGTCAATGGTCATTCTTCTCCTCTTCTCATGATGGGCATGACTCAGAACAGAGCGTGAATAGCGCCAGCAATCCCACCGCTAGAGAAGAACCTGGAAAGAACATCCATGCCGCCTGCCTTGCACGCCTAGTCCGGTTTACGCCTTGTCCTGTCTGATCCACGTCTCCCCTGATGGGAGAACTATCCTCTCGCCATCGAGGTAGGCGATAAAACGCTGGAATCCGTCATGGATCCTGGGATGTGACAACGAAAGGCCGTCTGGCTCCTGATGATAGGATAGCACCTGTAGCGTCTTCTCCTCCCGCAGGTAGCGCCCGTCAAATCGCCCAACAAACCTGTCTTCGCAGAGGATCGGGAGGACATAGTAGCCAAATCGTCGTTTTGCTACAGGCTTGTACACTTCCCACACGTAGTCAAGCTTCCAAAGCTTCGCCACCGCGGTTCGCGCCCACAACAATGGATCGAGCGGCGCCAGAAAACGTACATCACTTCCAATCGCAGCCATCTCAGCCACAGCCAGGCCTTCCTGCGCATCAGCCGGCGCGTAGAATGGTGTGTCGATCCCCTCAACATGGATAACTGTCAATCTCTCGTCCGCCAGCAGTCGCTTCGGTACTCCATCGGCACGCACTCCTTGCAGCATCGCCCACGCTTCCGCTCCCCCGCGCACTGGGAGCAGCCCGATCGTGCGCACGCGTCTGACCAACAGGTACTCCAAGAACTCCTCCCTCGTTGGAGAATCACCATCCAGATACTCCTCGGGGATGACTCGTTCCGTCAGATCGAAGTAGCGACGGTGGTTCTGACGCTGCGAGACGCTGATCAAACCACGATTCCACAGGAGATCGAGGGAGGCATTCGCCGCATTTGATGACTTCCAGCGCTTACTGCCCGCCTTATCTCCTTGGGCAACACCGAGCTTCTTCAATTCCAGGCTGGAGAGAGGCCCATCAGCAGTGATCACCTGATACACACTCTTGACCGCATCCGGGTACGCATGAGCAAGCTGATCGTCCCAGCATCGGCTTCCTCCCTTGCTCATCAACGCGCGGAACCAAGGGAATGATTCTATCGTGATCGCACAGAGCGCTTTGTCCCAGTATTCGAAGCCGCGTCGCTCTCGATGAATAAGATCAAGAGTTTCGCCCGGGTGCACACCTTCTACACGAGATTGAATGACGAGATCGTGATTGCGGCCCATGACAGAGAGCGGATCAAGTTGAATTGAGCCCAAGTCGTTGAAGCAGGCTTTGATTCCCGCTATACCAGGCTCATAGTCTCTTCCGTGCAAACCCGTGGCGTACAACTGGTACAGACGAGCTTGCGCTACGCTCCACTCTAGCTGCATGCCGTCATCTCTCCATCGCGTTCATTGCGTCTGCGTGTGTGACGGGGCACTTTTCTCCCCTCCTAATACGCGAACGCAGTCGGATCAGTCGGAAAGGAGACCGCGATAGAAGTCGAGGGCGCGCTGGCCCCAGGTTTCACTGATGTGGCTCATACCCAGCTTCACGAGCTGGCGTGCCCGCTCGCGGCTGATTGACATGATTCTCCCCACTTCGGCCAGGTTGTACGGGAACCCGTCCTCGATCC
>CAZQUT010000209.1:0-1856 GCA_964596555.1 uncultured Thermotogae bacterium | reverse complement strand
CGGTAAGCGTGTAGCTCTCTTGGCTGCCGGGCAATTGATCGCCCAAGGTTCACCAGAGGATGTCATCGCCCCAAAGTTGCTAGAGGAGGCCTATGGCCTTGAATTTGAGACGATCAGCGATGCAAGTGGCCTGCGCGCCGTCCTTCCGGCAACAAGAAAACTCTCTCAATCGTAGGAGTGCCACTTCCGGAAGATACTGCTACTTACCCCGATACCCGTCCAGGCAAAGAGCAGGATGATCATGAACCAGAGCCCCGCCGCCTGCCAGTAACTCAGGGTCTTGAAAAGCCCAAGGTGGCCGACAACGATGCTGTTCCACAGCATCTGGATGATCCAACTGAAAAAGAAGAAAGCCCCGATTCCACCGCCTGTCATCAATCCCCGTACCAGTTTCATCATTCATCTCCCCAAAAAAGGATGGAAGCATTATAGCGATGGCGGCGCACAAAACGAAACGTGAACTCCACGGTGCAGACAGGCGGGCCAGGATCAGCCCAGCCCGCCCGTCATTGCGCACGTTCAGTCAACAAAGCTCACAGTCGGCTAGATGGCTCCCACCTTTCCTGGGAGCTTGGGAAAGAGACGGGCCTGTTCCACGCTATCGAGTCCACAGATGAATCTAGTCAGTCGCTCGATGCCGATACCAAACCCGGCAGAAGCGGGAATCCCTTCTTCGACGAGAGATAAGTACTGAGAGAAGCGTGCTTTCTCTATTCCATCCTGCTCTAGCCGGCGTATAACGCGTGGCAGTGTATGCTCGCGTTCACCGCCGGAGAGGGCCTCACCGTAGCCCTCTGGATAAAGCAGGTCCATGTCCAGCAGAATCTCCGGCCGCATCGGGTCCTCCCGATCGTAAAACTCGCGCACTGCCCGAGGAAAGTCGATCACCCACGCCGGCTGAGAGAAGGAAGCCGACAAGCGATCGTCGAATCCTTTTCCGAATTCCTCTTGTGCCTGTTGAAACGTGACGCGCTGAAACGGCGTTTCGGGGATGGCCAGTTGTCGCCCCAGATGCGCCAATTCCGCAGTGCAGCGTCCAGCGATCGCTGTCAATACGTGCACCAGCAATCCCTCCCCAATCTTCATAATCTCGTCGCGCGAGGCGTCGCGAACCTCCAGATCGAGCTGGACAAACTCGGCCAGGTATCGTCCTAGGGAAGCTCGCTGTGCCGGCTCCATGCGCACGTTAGGTGAGATGCTGTAGATGCGGGGAAGCGTTCGCAGAGCGATCTGCTTATGCAGGATCATGCTCTTTGTAAGCTGATAAGGAGAACCATAGAAACTAACGATTCCATCAAACGTGTCGTGGTGTAGTGGGTCCGTGATTGGAGATAGGATCACTGGTAAGATCTCGGTGAACCTCTCTTCGCGCAGGTATTCGCGCGCCGCGTGCATGATTTCATCTTTGACTTTCAGTACATCGACAAGTTGGCTCTGTGCAAAACTGGACATTATGTATCTCCTTATATGTGCATTAGTAAATCATTTCACCGTGTATATGGCACATAGGCCCATAATACGGGAATCCCTCAATAGGCTACCGGGTGAGAATAAATGGTTGGGAAGGTAGCGCCTCAGAAAGAGGCGTTTGGATTATGCACAGAGAAGAAGGGATTATTGACGAGGCTGACCTTGGGGTCGCACTTGAAACACATCTTTGCGATACGGCATGCTTGCATCATTACCACCTCTTCTTCTTGGAGATGCACCACCCTAGCACATTTCGTCTTCTTCGTCAAGGACAATCCATGACGTGCGACAGACTGCGTGGCTGGCAGACATTCGCCCCGCGTGGGCACCCGCCTGCAGCAACGTCCTCCAGGCCGATCCTTTCAGCACCAATATCTGCGGCGAGG
>CAZQUT010000208.1:0-1902 GCA_964596555.1 uncultured Thermotogae bacterium | reverse complement strand
CACCCTCTTCTTTGTGTGCGCCGCCATCTGGTTCTTCTTCATCGCCGAGCGCGTTCCGGCCGGAGCTATAATCGTTCCGCGCGATTTTACCACGATACAGGCGGCCTTGGAACACGCATTACCCGGTGCGACAATCGTTGTACAGGCCGCTGGTGGACCGTACCAGGGGCCGCTTGTGGTCAAGACTTCCGACATAAGCATCCTTGCTGCAGGTGGGCGAACCGTGATTGAGTCCAAGAACGAGGAGATGGGGGTTACAATCCGTGCGCACGGCGTTACGCTGCGTGGATTCGAAATACGCTCGAACAGCATCGGCGTACGACTAGAACAGGCCTCCAATGTCGCGCTCAATGATGTCGTGATCGAGGGGGCGCGGATCGGGGTTCAGGTGAGCAACTCCGACGGCAACGTGATGACATCCATCACCTTGCGGAATGGCGACACGGGTATCGAAATAACGTCGGCCAACCGCAACACGTTGCGACAGATACGGATCAACGCGATGAAGTCGGCCGGTATAAGGCTCTCAAATGCCTGGTCTAACACCATAGAGAATGCCACCGTGAGCGGATCAAAGGTCGGGGTATCCATCGAAGATGACTCAGAGGAGAACAGAATCGTCTCTCTTGTGGGTGATGATTGCAGTACAAGTGGAGTGCAGATGCTCAGCTCATCTTCAAACACCGTTACAACAAGCACGCTTACCGACTGCGCGACAGGCATTCTGCTGAATACTTCCGCCAACAACACACTCGAGAACAACCGGATACGAAAAAGCCTCAAGTGTGGGATCTCTCTCTATAAGTCACAGCAAAATGCCATATCCTTCAATAGCATTACGGATGGTCTTAAGGATGGAATATTCCTTGCAGATAGCCAAGAGAACACCGTCACCTATAACACCATCACCGGGTGCGTCGGCACGGCAATCAGACTCGAGGAGACTCAGTCAAGCCTGGTCCTTGGCAACGGAATCGATCGCAACGCAATTGGGATCCAAAGTCTCGAAGGAGTGGGAAATAGAATCCTGCGCAACAAACTTTCTGGTAATGTGCTGGCGGGAGTTACCTTCTCAGAGGGATCGGAGAACCTGTTCCTCGACAATGCCATCGCAAGAAGCGCCTATGGGCTTGTCCTGATCGGATCAACAAAAAACCAGATGCTGCGCAACAGCATCACTGAAAGCTCCGCTGAGGGAGTCTGCCTCTTGAATCACGCCAATCAGAATCTTCTTCAGGATAACGCCATCGAGAAGAACCACACCGGCATCCTGGTTGCAGCTTCCTCACAGAGCAGCATCATGGACAACCGTATTAGCGGCAGCGAGATTGCAGTGACGCTGTTTCAGTCCGGTGTAGGGACGAGGATCGAAGGAAACTCCATCACCAGTAATTCGATCGGAATCGAGATCGCTTCCGAGCTAGACAAGGACGATACGATATTGCGCGGCACAGATGCCGAGCTCCTCGCTGGCGATCGGGGGTTCTCCCTTGTCCTCGCCAACAATACTTTCACTCGCAACGCATCTTACGACATATCCAATTTAACGGACAAGACCGTCTACGCAAGCGGCAACTACTGGGATGGCGGCTCCAAAGAAGAGCCTGGGCGCGTCGCGGGAAGGGTTGTCCTTCCTGGCTCGGCGTGGAAGGGGACGATCGCGCTCGGTACAACTGTTTCGCTCGATCAGATCGTCATCGCCCGTTTGCTGCAGCTTGGGCTTGTCGCTGAGGGGATCAAGGTAATCGACCTGATCGGCCTGGGCAATGCACAGATGGTGAAGGAGGCGCTCGTTGCTGGTGACGTCGATCTCGCCCTCGCCGATCCGTTGTTCATCGCTGTGGAGGATTTGTCCGATAGAGGGATTGCTGTATCCCCTCCGCTCGCGGTTGAGGACAGACT
>CAZQUT010000207.1:0-1911 GCA_964596555.1 uncultured Thermotogae bacterium | reverse complement strand
CGGAATGCGGAATGCGGAATGCGGAATGCGGAATGCGGAATGCGGAAACAACTAACAAGAAGCTAGTCGGGATGCGTTTCCGTGTCAAGCCTTTGGTCAACTGGTGTTAGCTGACTGCTGCTTCAATGCCGCGAGAACGCTCGCGAGTTGTGGACGATCGCTCGCGCCAATTTGCGTGGGTCATGTTTCACTGTCTGTTTACCCGACAACTCGACAAAGCCAAGAAGATCAGCGCTGACCACCTCTATCTGGTATTTGTTCTCCGATGGGAGGTCGTTTATCACTGGCTCTGATGCCTCCTCCCGATAGCTCGTGATGAATTCATCAGGCGGTAGGGCATCATTCACAAGTACCTTATCAAAACACGTTAGATCAACATAACTTGAAAGGACCTCGATATGATCCAGAAGCGATAATCCGTCAGTCTCTCCAGGCTGGGTCATTAGGTTACCCACGAGTATCTTCTCCGCTGCCGATGAGGCTAGGGCCTCGGCAACGTCATCAACGAGAAGGTTCGGGATGATACTCGTAAACAGGCTTCCCGGACCGAGAAGGATTAGGTCCGCTGACGCAAGTGCGTCCAGTACACGATAGTACGGTGTGACGTTCTTCTTCGATAGTTCAATGCGCCTGATCATACGCGGATCAGCGGTGATGTGGCTCTCCCCTTCAACCCAGTCGCCGTCCTCCATCTCTGCACGCAATTGCGTCTTTTCAAGAGTCGCCGGGAGGACATCGCCACGCACGTTCAGAATGTAGCTCATCTCCTCGACCGCTCGATCGAATCCACCTGTCGCCTGTCCCAAGCCAACAAGGAGGATGTTCCCCAGAGAATGGCCCGCAAGCTCAGTTTTTCCCCAGAAACGGTGCTGGAAGAGGGCGGCCATGCGGTCCTCGTCCTCCGCCAGGGCAAGGATGCAGTTACGAATATCGCCGGGAGGGAGGACATCGAGATCGGATCGTAGTCTACCTGAACTTCCACCATCATCCATTACAGTGACGATCGCCGTGATATTCGAGGTCTCTTCCTTCATCCCCCGCAGCAGCGTAGACAACCCCGTCCCGCCACCGATCGCAACTACATGAGGTCCGCGCCGCAGGACACGCGTGCGATAGATGATCTGAGACGGTTCTTCATCACGTCCGGGGGCGATACCGCGCGCAACAGAGCGCACAAGGCGAAAGAGAGCAAAGACGAACCCTCCTACTCCAATGACGAAGGCTGCAACGATGATCAGCAAACGCAGCCCAGGTGCCTTGGGGATGATGTTGTAGAGCTCGCCCACTCGTACTCGCCCGACGATCTCCAAGATGCCAAAGACGACAAAGAACATCGATATCGTCGCAAGAAGCGCCCACCGCTTCACCCTCATACCGGGATAGAACCAGCGAAGTGCCTGCCTAATCCTCACGAGTACCACCGCTTGAAACACGGACTCGACCAGCGCCAACGATCTCCTCCAGACCGCGTTGCAGCTCAACGGTGGGGCAGACACAGAATCCCTTTCCCGCCCGCACGAGGAACCGCCCATCTTCGGCGTCTACCCGCAGAACAAACGGAGCGTCGCCCGGATGCTCCGCGAGGAATACCTTGAGCCGCGCCAGTCGATCGGAATCGATCTCTTCCTCGCTGAGAGTCACGTTTACCGATAGGCTGATCTTTTTCTCCAATGACTCCAAGGGGATCACCTCTTCGGCAACAAGATTGATCTCACCGTTCCTCCTGCCAGTGCTGATACGCAAGGCGGTAAATAGGTCAACGTCGATTGACGAGGAAGCCGTTTCAAGCACACGCGGGAAGATCGTGACCTCGGCCTCACTGTCTCCGTCACTCATGGTGACAAACGCCATCTGATCTCCCTTCTTCGTTGCAATACGGCGCATCGCCGTGATCCGTCCTCCGATGACCGC
>CAZQUT010000206.1:0-1931 GCA_964596555.1 uncultured Thermotogae bacterium | reverse complement strand
CGTGCTTCTTCGGCATGATGGTGATCTCGAAGGGAAAGCGCGATGCGTACGGGGTGTACGCGACGTAGTCGTTGGTCTCTTCGACGATCCTCTTCCCGGACTGAAGCTCCATCACCATCACGTCGCAGAAAAGGCATCGCTCCTTCTTCTCGTAGTATGCACGTGCTCTCTGTAGCTCGTGACGGATGAGCTGAGGAACGACCGGCGTGGCGATGATCTGGGAGTGTGGGTGGCTGAGTGATGCGCCCGCCCGCTTGCCGTGATTCTTGAACAGGAGAATATAGCGGTACCAATTACTCTTCTTGAGGTCGCGCAGCCGTACGGCGTACGTATCAACGACTGTCTTTACGTCATCGAGGGGGAGATCCGGGATCCCTCTCTCGTGGTCTGGACTCTCGATGATCACCTCGTGCGTCCCCACCCCGTTCATGCGGTCGTAGAATCCGCCTACAGCTGTGCACCCAAGTTCCGAATAGTCGCTCAAGGCCGGAAACTTGTTTGGCACCACGCGCACCTGCCACGATCCATCCTCATTCGATGCACGATAGATCTCGGGCGGCGTCTTATCCTCGTTCCCGGCGCAGAACGGGCACCTGTCTTGTGATAAGCCGTTTGATTTCTCCTCGCGTGAGATAAAGTCTGATGGCCTCTTCGCTCGCTCCGGGGCGACGATCACCCACCGGTCCGCAATCGGGCCTCTTCTTAGTTCAGGCATTTTTACTCCTAGTTCGTGCCAGTTAATCTTGGATCATTTCATTTAGCAGCTTGAGCCAGTCGAGCAGCAGGCGCGTCATCAAGAATCTTTCGCGCACGTGCTCGCGTCCTGCCACCCCCATCGCGGCACCTAAATCGCGCGACGCGAGTATCGCAAGGACACGTTCACTCATCGTCTCATAGTCCTTTGGCGCCACAAGGTAGCCCGTCTTACCATCCTCGATCTGTAGCGGGATCCCGCCGACACGGGTGGAGATTACGGGCGTTCCCTTCCACAGCGCCTCGGACACGGTAAGGCCAAACCCCTCCTTAAGTGACAACTGCAGGACCACAGCAGCCGAGCGTTGCAGTGCGTTCACCAATGCGGGATCGGTCTCGGTGATCAGGTGTACGTCTGTCATCTGCGCCGCCTTGGCCGCCACCTGCCCGTAAATAACCGGCCCTTCCGGATCATCTCCAGCCATGTTCCCAAGCATGACAAGGCGACAATCCAACTCCTTTCGTACACGTTCAAACACATTGAGCACCCCGACCGGATCCTTCCACTTGTCGAACCTAGAGACCTGGACTACGAGCGGTTTGTCCTGTGGGATGTCATATTCTGCCAGTTTCGCGTTCACTTCATCGGCGGACATGTCTCGATTGATCGTCGAAAATGGATCGATTGCCGGCGGAATGATGTACGTCTTCACAGACAGGTCGGGTTTGCGAAATGACTCGGCGGAGACAACCATGGCGTCGTACTCCGCGATGTACGGCTTAAGCAAACCCCAGACGCGTTCGGAGGGGGCAGAGGGATCGATGTGACAACGCCAGATCCAGGGTTGAGCCTTCCTGCGAAAGTGAAGCGTCGGAAGTGGTTGTGGGTCATGGATGATCACCGCGTCGTGCATGATGGGCGTATAGCGGGCAAACGCTTCATTCACCGAGAGATATGTGGCAAGCTCCGCCGGCGATATGTCCACATCCTCACCCTGCAGGCCGTTGTGCAGCTTCTTTGTCATGTGGAAGAGATCCGGGTGGCCATACAGCAGGCTCCAATCCGCATCAAGCCCCATTGCATTCATCAGCGGGAGGATTGTGTACAGCATCTCGGCCACTCCGCCTCCGTAGTAAGTGGCGTTTACATGTAATACTCTCTTTCCACTCAGTGGCTGTGCCGCACGGCTGATGTCGGCGATCACATCCTCCCCAACGATATCGATGTAGTCTTCCGG
>CAZQUT010000205.1:0-1943 GCA_964596555.1 uncultured Thermotogae bacterium | reverse complement strand
ATGTGCCAATATTGAAGGACATATCGCTTGCCGTAAAGCCGGGGCAGGCGATCGCACTTGTTGGGCCGACTGGCGCCGGGAAAACGACGATTGTCAATATTCTCACGCGCTTCTACGACATCGACAGTGGCGCGATTAGCATCGACGGGGTGGACATCCGCGGTGTGAGTAGGGACAGCTTGCGGCAACAACTGGGAATTGTGCTACAGTCGACTTTCCTCTTCTCGGAATCGGCGATGGAGAACATTCGCTACGGCAGGCTCGACGCCAGCGACGAAGAGGTGATCGCCGCGGCGACACTGGCCAACGCGGATCAGTTCATCCGCAGGCTCCCACACGGGTACGATACGCTCCTTACCGAGCGCGGCGGAAACCTCTCTGAGGGGCAGCGGCAGCTGATGGCGATCGCGCGAGCGGTGCTCGCCGACCCGAGAATCCTCATTCTGGACGAGGCAACGAGCAGTGTCGATACTCGCACCGAGGTGAGCATCCAGAGCGCCCTGCTCAAGCTTATGCATGGTCGCACGAGCTTCGTCATCGCCCACCGGCTGAGCACAATTCGCAATGCCGACCAGGTACTGGTGATAGATAAGGGGCGCATCGTCGAACGTGGCAATCACGATGAGTTGATCGCAAAGCGAGGATTCTACTACCGGCTGTACATGAGCCAGTTTCGCGGTGGAAGCAAGCAACGTGTTGTTAGTCGACTTTCTTAAAGGACGTAATTTGGTGGCAGAGGATTGAGTGACCACAGTCGGTCTCTCATGTGAAGTGCCTTCACAGCGGGCGTATAGGCTCGCAGATATCGACGATGTGTTTGCCTTCTGGGTGTGTGTCCGGATTGTTAAGGTAGATCTCGTAGCACATCCGATCGTCGGGTTGGTAGCCGCTCTCGGGGAACCATTCGCCCATCAGCTTGTCCCACGCCTCGGCGTACTGGCCTGCATCGATCTCTACGTGCGCCACCGCGAACAGTCCACCGGGAATTGACATCTTTCCCACCTCTCCGTCGACCGGCGTATCTTCCGGCACAGTGATGCAAGCGCTTGAACGAAGCTTTGACTCCTTCGTAGTCTCCGGGTTGTCATGGTACACGCCGAGGAGCGTCGTTTCGGGAAAGTTGATCAGATTACGTGACCCAGCCCACTTCATAAGCTTCTCGATTGCTTCTACAATCTCCGGATAGGGGCCTATGTGGCGGATGTAAGCCACATGCAGTTCAGGCAGTTCCTTTACTTCTACATTCATCTCGATCATCATCGTCCTCCTCTGATCTTCGTCTGTATCCTCAGTGTAGAGATCGGACGAGGTCTTGTCTTTCCCATTCTTGCGCACCGATTGATCGATCTTGCTATCAGCTGCGCGGATCTTGCCGAGCGATTGTGGACCGCCATTACGAAACTGAGACGCACTCATGGCAAAGAGAGTTTTGAATTCGCGCGCAAAAGCGGCGGAACTCGAAAAGCCACATTGCATAGCAATCGAGGTGATTGTTATCTTCGGGTTGTTGATCAGTCTCATCGCCGCTGTCTCGGCACGGATCCGTCGGATAAAGGTGTTCAATGTCTCCCCGGTCATTCCGCGCAAAATCCGATGGAAGTCTTACGGTGAGAAGTTCGCTACCTTGGCAAGCGTATCCAGGTGGAAGTCTCTGTCCAGATGCTCGCGGATGCAATCGATCACCCGATTGATGCGGGCGACGTACTCCTGCCGAAGCGATGTTCGGTGATCGGCCATGGGATGCTCTCCCTTTCTTACAACTTCTTAAAGCGTGTAGCATAAGCGCGTTTCAAGTTTCCAGAACAGACTTGAAGGCTTGGCTCTCCTAACTGAACAGGAGTTTCCAGCCGGGCCTTGACACTTACCCCCCCATTAGGTGTACATTGTCTATAAAGGGAGGCGAACGATATGAGACATTCGTTTGTGCGGGCAATAGTGGTGCT
>CAZQUT010000204.1:0-1944 GCA_964596555.1 uncultured Thermotogae bacterium | reverse complement strand
GTAGACCGGTTCATTGCGCTTCCCGCGGTATGGGACAGGGGTGAGGTAGGGACAATCAGTCTCAAGGAGTATCCTGTCCAGCGGAATCTGGCTCACCGCATCGCGCAGAATGTCGTTCTTCTTGAACGTCAATGGCCCACCGATCCCAAGACAGAGGCCAAGCTCCATGAACTCTCGTGCCAGATCGATATCTCCAAGGAATGAGTGAATTACTCCACTCTTTGGACGGTGCTTACGGAGTATGGCGAGCATGTCTTTGGTTGATTCGCGGTTGTGGATGATCACCGGAAGATCGAAGTCGTTTGCCAGTTCTATCTGCTTTACGAAGACATCCCGCTGCGTCGAACGTGGGGAGAGGTCGCGGTAGTAATCGAGCCCGATCTCGCCGATGGCGACGACCTTGGGATCAGCAGAAAGCTTGCGCAATTGCTTCGTAACCTGCGCATCGAAAGTTCTTGCCTCGTGCGGATGGATTCCCACCCCGGCCCAGATGAAGCGATGATGCTGGGCGAGCTTCAGCGCCGCCTTGCTCGATGCAAGATCTATGCCAACGGTGATCACGCCGATTTTCTCGGCGAACGTACGGGCGATGACTGCAGCGCGGTCGTCGTTGTAGTCTGCGGAATCGAGGTGCGCGTGCGTGTCGATGAGTTCAATCTTCGAGCTATCGGCTATCAGCATTCAGCTCCCTTCCAAGAGTCTTTGTTGACAGCTGACAACTGAAAGCTGATGGCTTCCTAACATCTCTCCACCTCTGCGATGGCTTGCGGCAGGGTAGCTACCAGATCACTGGGGATGATCGATCGCTCTGCACGGTCGCGGGCTAGGTAGTCAGCGGCGTATCCATGCAGGTACGCTCCCACTACTGCCGCATCACGCATAGATGCACCCCCGGAGAGGAGACCAGCGATGATCCCGGTTAACACATCTCCACTCCCTCCCGTGGCAAGGCCCGTGTTTCCGGTCGAGTTGAGGAAGACACCGCCATCCGGCGTTCCGATCGCGGTGGGTCTGCCTTTAAGCAAGAGGACAACGTTGTTCTCGGCCGCAAACGAGCGGGCAATTTCTATCCGCTCAGCGTTGATCTCGCTAGCAGGTCGCTCTATCAGGCGGCTCATCTCGCCGGGATGGGGAGTGAGAATAGCGCGACCAGCAATCAGACTCAGGGTTTCGCGATTAAGCGCGAAGAGGCCGTCAGCATCGACAACAAGCGGCAATTTCGCCTCCACGAGCAGCGTGCGGATGAGCCTTGCGGTATCATCGGCGCGGTCCAATCCCGGCCCGATGGCGACGACATTCGCCTGGGTGATCGCGTCACGAAGGGAGGGAAGAGACTGTTCTGTTAAATGTCCCTCTCGATCGGGCAAGCCGATAGTGAGTACCTCGGGAAGGGACCCGGCGATAACCTGTTGAATTGTGTGTGGACAGGCAACGGTGACCAGTCCTGCTCCGGCGCGCAGGGCTCCCGTAGCGCAGAGTACCGCCGCCCCACTCATACCGAGCGATCCCGCGACGATGAGGACATGTCCGAATGTCCCCTTGTGCCCATCAGGGAGGCGCGCAGGCAAGTGCTGCGCTACCCACTTATTCTCCGCAACACGCGCAATCGGATTAATCCCCTCCCACAGCTTGTCGGGATAGCCTACTGGGACAACCTCGATCCTTCCACAGTAACTCCTTGCTGGATAGAGGAGGTGCGCCGGTTTGTACGCGGCCATGCACACCGTGAGATCGGCATTAATCGCTTCACCAATGATCTCACCGGAATCGGAAGGCAGACCTGATGGTAGATCGACAGCAACGCGGACCAGATCAGCGCTGTTCAATGCTCTCACTACATCTAGGTATCTTCTGGAGAGCGGGCGATCGACCCCGATCCCGAGCAGGCCGTCGATTGCACAGTTGGCACCAGCGAGGGCTTTATTGAGTTCGTCAAGATTGTCA
>CAZQUT010000203.1:0-1946 GCA_964596555.1 uncultured Thermotogae bacterium | reverse complement strand
GCGCAGGAGATCCTCGGTCTCCTCCCGGTGGAAGAGATCTCCCCGAGCGATCTGCCAACACTTCAAGGATCGCATCCAAGAGCGAACAAGGCGATCTTCAAGGTCGTGTTCAAGGAACAGGACATGGCGCAGCCACTCGACACCGCGCACCCGTTTGACCTGCAAGAGTACTACGCTCATCCCGAGAGGTTCCGCGGTATCTTCGATCACTACCTGCCATACCTCGACGTCCTAATGAACTGCATCTACTGGGAGCCCAGATATCCGCGCCTTCTCTCTAAGAAACAAGTGCGAGAAATGTACGCGAACACTCAACCACGATTAAAGGTTATCGGGGACATCACCTGCGACATCGAGGGAGCTATTGAGTGCACGGTGAAGGCAACGGAGCCGAATAATCCTGTCTTTGTCTACGATCCAGCAACGGATCGCGCACTTGATGGGGTAAAGGGAAACGGGCCGGTGATCATGTCCGTCGAGATTCTCCCCACCGAGCTTCCGCGCGAGTCGTCCACCTACTTCAGCGGCATATTAAAGGATTACGTCCCTGCAATCGCTTCCGCCAATTACGACGACAGCTTCGCTGATCTTGACCTTCCTCCCGAGATCAAGCGAGCAGTGATCGTTCACCGGGGTAAGTTGACACCTGACTATCGCTACATAGCGCAGTACCTATAAACCAAGTGTGGGCACATCGCCCGAAAGGAGCGCAAAATGAAGAAAGTACTGGTTCTCGGTGCCGGTCTCGTCTCCGGGCCGTTGGTTCATTATCTCCTCGATCAAGATAGGTTCGAAGTCACGGTTGCCAGCCGCACGGTGGAGAAGGCACAGCGAATTGTCGGTAATGCCAAAAACGGTATCGCCGTGCGCGTCGATGTGAGCGATGAAGCATCACTCGAAAATCTGATCTCGCAGGCGGACCTATCGATCAGCCTGCTTCCCTATGTCTACCATCCGCTCGTGGCACGGCTGTGCGTGAAACACAAGAAACAGATGGTCACCGCATCGTACGTTAAGGATGAGATGCGCGCCCTCGATGAAGAGGCGAAAAAGGCAGGCGTGATCCTGCTAAACGAGATCGGCGTCGATCCGGGAACCGATCACATGTCCGCAATGCGAGTTATCGACCACATCCGCGACAGCGGCGGCGAACTAGTGAGCTTCTCCTCCTACTGCGGCGGCCTCCCCGCCCCGGACGCAAATGATAACCCGTTTGGCTACAAGTTCTCCTGGAGCCCACGCGGAGTCGTCCTCGCCGGCAAGAACCCAGCTTCTTTCCTGAAGGACGGAAAAGTGGTCGACATCCCCGGCGAAGAGCTATTCGCCAACCACTGGCCGGTGGAGATCGAAGGGTTAGGCACACTCGAAGGCTACCCGAACCGAGACAGTCTCCCCTACATCGACACATACGGAGTTCATGGCGTGAAGAAGATGTTCCGTGGAACGCTGCGCTACCCCGGGTGGTGCGAAACACTGAAGAAGATCGCTGAGCTCGGCTTACTCGACGAGACGGAGCGAGATGACATTCCCGGTCTCACCCTGGGCAAATTCACAGCCAAAATGATCAGCTCAAGCGGCAATCTAGAGGCCGACGTGGCTGCGTTTCTCCACATCAGCGAGAACTCGCCTGTCATCTCCAACCTCAAGTGGCTTGGTCTGTTCAGCGATAATCCCATTCCAGAGGGAGCAAAGTCGCCGCTCGATGTACTTGCCGGACGCATGCTCGAGGAGATGAAGTACGCGCCCGGGGAGCGAGACATGCTTATCATGCAGCACGAGTTCATCGCCAAGTACTCCGACCGCACGGAGCGGACCACGTCGACTATGATCGACTACGGCATCCCGCACGGAGACAGCTCAATGTCCCGCACGGTTGGCCTGCCGGCGGCAATCGCCACGCGCCTCATCCTGGAAGGGAAGATCAACCTCACCGGCGTTCAGGTTCC
>CAZQUT010000202.1:0-1963 GCA_964596555.1 uncultured Thermotogae bacterium | reverse complement strand
CGTTCATGATCTCCGGGAACTCACTTTGCCAGTCGAAGACGTTGATGCGGTAGCGTTCTTCGTCATCCAACAGGCTCAATTGCTGTCCCTCGTAGAAGTCAGGACCGATGAGCGAGTTACCGCACTTGATGTTGTCTCCCAAGTCAGGGAGCGCTCGCTCATGGAAGAGCTTGATGCTCTTTCCCAACGTCTCTGCATTCTCGCCTTCGAGCACTTTCAACAAGAGCGAGAGCTTGGTCACTTCAACTGCCTGTGTATCGATGTCCACACCGTAGATGTTGTTAAGCAGTATTCGCTTCTTCTCCGAAGTGGTCAACCGCCATTCACTGCCCGGACCGAGATAAACCTTGGGTAATCGTGCTTTCGCGTGCTTCTCAGGGCCGTGCTTCGCGTACCACTCCTGGTGCCAATCGAGGAGATACTGGTATGCACCGAGGAGGAACGACCCGGAGCCGCAGGCGGGATCGAGCACACTCAGCTTGGCGATTTGATTCGGTGTTTTTCCTTCAAGAAGCTTTCCCACCGTGTTCTTGACGATGTAGTCGACGATGTAGGTTGGGGTGTAGTAGACGCCACCAGCCTTCTTCACCTCTGGCTTGTCCTCCACCTTGGCATGATGCCCAGCGGTGAGGCGAATCACCTTGCCGAGGAACTGTTCGTAGATGTGGCCGAGGATGTCTGCTGGGAGGACGGAGAACTCAAATGGGCTTTCTGGGTAGTAGAGGCCTTTGAAGATCTCCTTCAATACCTTGTCATCGATGGTGAGACCGAGCGTTAGGTCGTCTGGTAGGTCGATCCTATCCTTCTCCTTACTGAAATGGAACAGGCCGGAGTTGTATCGCTCATCGGCATGGCGAAAGATCTGACACAGACGCTCGTAGGCGCGTGTCCCACTCTGCAAAGCCATCAATTGACCATAGCTCTCGACACCGCGATCTTCGCAGATGCGCAGGAAGATGATCCGGTCGATCGTCCGTTGCACGGCGTAGTTCAGCTCACGGGTGGATAGATCGGGGTTACGCAGGGCGATGTTCCGTGCGAGGAGATCACGCCAATTCTCGATCTCCTTTAAGAAGGCGTAGTCTACCTCGGCAGTGCCACGTTTCTTCTTGCTCGATTCGACGTACTTGTCAAACGAGCCTTTCAGGATCGCCTCACGCGAGAAGATCGCCGTGATCTCATCCCAGCGGGCTTCATATTCGGCGTAGGTGAAGTAGAGAACGCGTGCGACTGACGACTTGTCCGTTTGGTTTGGCTTTATGCGGCAGTCGTAGACGGCGAACTCTTCAAAGTCGGTGAGGATGGAAAGCGGGAGTTTGGCCGACCAGGCATAACGGCGGAGTTGATAGGCAGGATCGGGATCGTTCTTGATGTCCACGCCGGGACGTTTTGCCTCGACGAAGAACTTGCGCATACCTCCGATGCGGAAGGCGTAGTCCGGTGCTTTCGTCACTCCGCCGATCTTGATCGCGTCTTCGTGCACAACGTCCTTGTACGCCTCGGCGTAGCCCGCTTCGTTGTACATGTCCCAGCCGAGGGCCTTGAAGAATGGGTTAATCAATTCGAGGCGCACCTGCGCTTCGTTGTACTCATTGGAGAGGTAGGCTTCCCGATTGCGATCAAACCGTTCGATAAGCTCGCTGACTTCCCGTGGTGTCGGCATTCGTTGTTCTCCTCTTCAACTTCTACACCATCATAGCTAATACTTTATACGGACGCAAAAGACTGCTTGCCTAGTATGGCTCTTGGGCATTTTGAATGGCCGTCTAAGGAGAAAGTGGCTTCTACAGAGGTACAAGACCGTTTCACCACGAAGGACACGAAGAGCACGAAGAATACGATCCGGTTTAAGCGCTCCGTTCTTTGACTCCTTCGTGCACTTCGTGCTCTTCGTGGTGAATTCTCCAGCCCTTCGTATGACTTACTTGTCGTGCCTACGCGAGCAACGGCTTTGGAGTGCTTC
>CAZQUT010000201.1:0-1964 GCA_964596555.1 uncultured Thermotogae bacterium | reverse complement strand
CCCGAGGCAGTGAACACAAACTTCACCGGGTAACCCGCTTCGGCGACCCAGATATCACCATGAGCGTTGCCAAAGCCTTCTCCAACGCCCTTCTCCCAGTCCGAGTTGGTAGATGAGTAGTGCAGGCTCTTGATCCCGTTCACTGTCTCCTTGCCCACGAAGTTCGCTCCTGTCTCCAGACCCTCAGCCAGCGTCCCCCAAACGAAATCGAGAGCAAAACTGAATATGCTCTGGGACATGGCAGTTACAGCCATCTCCGGCACCTTCGTCCACTCCCCATCGTCATACACCCAGAGTGCGTCACCAATCTTGACAAACTCACTTCGCGTGTCCTCCGAGGAATCACTGACTGTTAGGTGATACCGATCCGGAGTGGAATACTCTCCCAGGACTTCGAGGGTTCCGGAGTCAGCGACCCCATCTTCAGTCCCTTCGTAGGTCATGACCGTCTTGTACCGGTAGCTAGAGAGTGACCGAAGAGCCTGGACCGACTTAGAGAAGGTAGCATTCGCATCCACATCGACAGCGGGCGTCTCCGGGGTCGGAACTTCGGGCTGAACCACTGGGGCTTCGGTGGTTACCGGCTCTTCAGCAGGAGGTGTCGGCGTCGTCGACACTGCCGGGGTCTCTGGGGCTGGTGGAGTTGTCGCCGGCTGCGTCTCGGTCTCGGCAGTCGTGGTTGCCGGGGCCTGCGAACTTGTGGTCTCCTTAGCGCCACACCCGATCAACGCCAGGGCAAGGGCGGCCAGAATCAACAAAATAGCTATCTTCTTCATGGTTAGCTCTCCTTTGGAATTCGGATTCTTGGATTATAGCGGAAAAGCAATAGAACGCATGATAAGTGATCTACCCCTCTGGCGCAATTCAAGAAACACAGGCGGTAGCAAGATGTACCTTCAGATCACCGCATAACTTCATGCCTTGGCTGGAATCACTCCCGTCTCGACTTCCTTGGGTCTGACTCCCAGTCATTTCAAGCACCATCTCTCGTAAAGAGGATGAAAGGAGCTTCTCTATGATGCGCTTGCTACTGCACTTGCTCCATCGACCAAGGCGCCTCCGATCGGGATCTGCGCTTTAGTGAGGCAAAGCATGAGAATAAGAGAGAGTCCCAGTGTTGCTCGAAGTGCGTTACGCTTCTTCGTGTTCATCTTTGGCGACTGGCTGCCCACATGAGGTCCGTGGCTTTGGCCCCCCTCCTTTCATAGACACACCCCGTTGCCGAATCAGACCAGGACGGATAACCTAGGGCCCAAAGGAGACGTGAAGACGATGAAATACGATGTGGCGATAATCGGTGCTGGGCCGGGAGGATACGTTGCTGCAATCCGGATGGCGCAACTGAAGATGAAAGTCGCGCTCATCGAAGAACGTGATCTTGGCGGTGTCTGCCTAAATCGTGGCTGCATCCCCACAAAAGCGCTCTACTCAGCGACGAAGCTGATCGAACGAGCGCAAGACGCACGATCGATGGGAATTTCCTTTGCCGCGCCAAGCGTCGAGCTGCCTGTGCTCGCCGAGTGGAAGAATGGGGTTGTTTCGCGTTTAGTGAATGGGGTCGCCAGCCTGCTCAAGGCAAACAAGGTGACGGTTATCTCCGCTCGCGGCACCATCACTGGCGAAGGGAGGATCGATCTCTCTACAGGTGAGACGATCGAAGCCGAGAGAATTGTTGTTGCCACCGGATCATCCCCGATCGAAATCCCCGGCTTCAGTTTCGATGACCCGCGCGTTTGGTCATCGGACGATGCTCTGGAACTGACCGAGCTTCCAGAGAGGTTAGTTGTCATCGGAGGCGGCGTGATTGGCCTGGAGATTGCCACGATCTACAACCGCCTCGGAAGCGAGGTGACGATCCTTGAGATGATGCCGGAGATTCTGCCGGGGATCGACGTCGATCGGCGCACCATCGCCACGTTGAAGCGTGCACTTAAAGCACAGGGGATCACGATTAAGACCAACAC
>CAZQUT010000200.1:0-1973 GCA_964596555.1 uncultured Thermotogae bacterium | reverse complement strand
CGGTCTCAAACTCTGGAGCTGGCGAGCCGTTTTCTGCCATCACTCGCAACACCTTGGGAATCCCGGTGGAACGTCCTTCGGTGAGATCCAGCTCTTTGAGGAACTCCCCTATGCGACGATTACGGTAGCGACGAGTGATTGCCTTGCCGGCGCGCAGATCCTCCATTCGGATGGATCGATCCGGCCCGGGAAAGCTCAACACAACAAGATCGTCCGGCGTAATCCGTACCTCGATCGGTTCCCGCTCTTCGTAGGAGCGATGGTAGACGGCGTTGACCACAGCCTCCTCAATGGCAGGATACGGGAAGTTCCAGAACCGCTCCGCTTCGGCACGGTCCGGATGCTTGACCACCGTTTCCCGCAAGTAGTTGCGCTGAATGTAGTGGAGCGCTTCCCGCGTGATCCGCGCAAGAGGGCCTTTGAAGCTCTTCTCGTCAAACCGATCACCCCCCGGTCCTTCCGGGAACCACACCACGTCGATCTGCGTTGCCGGGAAGAATCGGTGCGGTTCTTCGTTGAAGAAGAGCAGGCCAACATTCTTCGGCAGGGTCGGAGCCTTGTGAGGTTACATCTCAACGTGGCAGACAAGCTGCCGCGCTACAGAAGAGAGCGACATTAGCCTGCGTTCCGTGAGGGCGTTGGCTACGTCCAGATAGTGCCTTGCGCGGTGTCTTTGAGGGTGATGCCAAGTTTGGCCGGGCGATCACGAATGCTGTCTGAGAGAGCAAATTTCTTCTTCGCGCGCAGCTTGGCCCACAGCCCGATGAGAAGACTAAGGAGGTGAGTCTCCTCCGTCCTTATCAAGCCCTGCCAGGAAGAATTAGAACGCGCTTATAGGCACAGTTGGGATATCATGCGATGCAAGGGGGGAGTATGGTCGTTCCATTCAAGAGCCTACGCTCTTCGGTGCCATCGCGGAAGCTTACGCCAGACAAGCTCTGCGAGGAAGAGGGCCAACGAGGCGAGCAGGAAGTGCGTGTGGATGTCGGCAGAAACAACCGTCTCCTTCACCGTGGAAGGCTGAGGCAGGATTTCGTCCTTGAGGACCTTCCCGCCTGTGGCATCTGCTATTTCGTGCAGCGTTCCCTCGTCGATCCCCGTTCCGGTATATTCCGCGGAGTAGGGAATGGTTAGCGGGACGAGAGTGCTGCGATGGCGAGTGTTATCGGAAATCATGGTCGTGCTATCGCCATGTTCCGGTGCCGAAAAGACAGCGCGGTATAGACCAGGGGCGACCTGCTCCATTGATCTCTCCTCTCCTGTCGTTACAAGCATGGCGCTCAGATCGAGGAAGTTGGCAAACGTTCCGTCTTCGTCGCGTGCATCGGCAAGTACCTCAACTTGACCATCAACCACCTTTCCGCTCCCTGTCAGTCCGAGTGAAGAAGTGGTGATCGGCTCAACAGTGGACAACATCGTATCGAGCAACAGCCCCGCCTTCTCCCAGGCCAACCATCGTTGTGACCAGTTGCCATCAAGGTCTGTGTTTAGCACTGCCACCTGTCCCGAACCGATGCGCCAGCGGGCAAAGAGTGGATCTTCACCCGCCCACAGAAGGACCTCCGCCGATGGCCTGGCATAGGTGAGCAGGTGCCCGCTAATAGCCGGGAGTGTGGACAGCCTACCTACGGCAAGCGTACCCGTGACAGCGACATCTCCTGTAACGAACCGGCTGCGGCTCAATCGCTGCGTGGCCTCGATTGTGATCTGTGGCAGGTTCCTTACATCCGATGCGCTGTACAGTGGCCCGCGCCCGGCCTGAATGAGCGAGGCAAGAAGCGGGATGTTGGGAGTCGTTCCGATCGCGATGGCGGATAGGGTGATGCCGCCTCCTTGCAGTCGTGAGAAGAGGCCCGCGTAGTCGCGGTATTCATCGACCGTCTTTCCATCGGAGAATAGGATCACGTGCTTCGTGCGCGCAGGGACTGGATCGAGAGCATCGAGCGCGGCTACAATCGGGTAGTAGATGTCCG
>CAZQUT010000199.1:0-1994 GCA_964596555.1 uncultured Thermotogae bacterium | reverse complement strand
GCCTGTCCCGACACCCGCGAGAATGGCTAGGAAAGGACGAACTGGCATCACAGGAACATGTCGCGGGCATCGTGCGAGAGGCGATTCACTCCACGATGCACAGGGTAGTAGTCGAAGGGCTGTGCATCGACGACGGGAAGATCCTTCTCGTGAAGGGGAGCCGCGGCTTGACGGAAGGAAGATGGTCTCTTCCCGGAGGTTTTCTCCGTTTCGGAGAGGGACCGCAGGAGGGACTGTTGCGCGAGATGAGAGAGGAATTGAGGGTGAAGGGACACATCGATTCGTTTATAGACGTAAAGGCAAAACTGGGGGAGACGAGCTTCCTGCACTGGATCATGCTCTTCTACAGGATTTCGCTACCCGGTGACCTTGATCCTGACCCCGATGAGATCGCCGAGGCGCGGTACTTCCCTCTGATCGACGCAGCAAACCTAGTACCCGATGGATTGATGAGACAAGTGATACTTAATGTGGCTAGAGCAGCTTCATCCCAATCTGGAATGTGATCTCCTGTTTCCATTCTAGGAAGTACGGCTCGTGGCTTAAGTCCATTGATAGGACTATGCTCGCGCTCTTCACCGGGGTAAACGTCAAATCAAGCGATAATTCATGCTTATCGGTTGGCACACTGTCCCATGTCTCACGCGAGAAAGAGTACACGAACGACACGTCGAGTGAATCCGTGATCATGTAGTCGTAGCATGCACGAGCGTCAACCTGGTTTGTACGGAGGAAGTCATAGGCGCCAGAAAAGCTCCCGCGTAGGAGAAATTGAGCCTTTGGAGTCGTCGTGAATGCGTAGTCGAACGAGGCCGTTGCCAGTAGGTCGTTCGTCTCCTCCATCGGGTCGAGCAACTCATATCCCAAACCAACGCTGAAACTGCCGCCACAATAGCGCGGATGGCTGTCATCCTGCACAATCTGTGAGATCTCGTAGATATCAAGGGCGTTCAATCCGCTTGGCGTTGCAAAACCAGATCCCTCGATAATGCCTTGCAGCTCGCCGAGGAGGGCATTCATCGACTTGTAGGTATCGGCATTGTCGATCTCATGCGCTAGCGTCTGCAGGTCGAGCTCCTCAAGGTGGGAAGTGATGCTCCCCTGCTTGAACAGATATGCACCAATCTCAACCGCCTTTGCCAAGGGCGTGACGTTAGCGAACCGCCCATAACCTACTCCCAGCTTGGCAAACAAGCCGATCGTCTTGTACGAAGACGAGCTCTTGCCGGTTGCTCCTGCTATCCCGAAGAAGGGCTGATCGGGAGAGAAGTAGCGCTTGATGTTCCCCTGCGCATTGATGAGAAACGAGGACAGGGCAACGGTCGAGATCTGCATGTCATTCTTGACAGCGACATCGAATCCGAAGTCCGGTGATTCATGACGGCGAGAGTAATCGAGCAGGAGCTGCCCAGCATCGATGTTGCGCTCGGAAAGGCCGTAGGGATCGTTGTAGTAGTGGTACGAGAAACTGATCCCCAGATCGTCGATATCACTGTTTGGTGTGCGGTAATTGCACAAGGGAACCGCAGCGGATGCGGCAACAGATACCAAGACAAGAAGGACAAGAAACAGAACATGATTGCGCACGAATAGCACTATCATCACCTCTAAGCGCAAGATTACAATTACTCGCCCCCTCCTGCAATCTGCTCCTTCCCCTGTGCAAGTGAGCGATGTCCATCCTGTGGGTTCAGCGACTGCGGAACCTCATCGGAAGGTATGCGATCGGCGGTCATCGCATCTTCGGGAAACAGACTGAGCTGCCGCGTACTTATCCTGTTCAGTCGACCAACGCCAACTCCGATCAGCCGTACTCCACGCTCGGCCAGGTGAACATGCCTCCGCAGCAGGTCTATCGCCATCCCCTCAACAATGCGCGTCGAGTCTGTTCCCACGCTGAGGCTTGCCTGGCGGGTGATCGTCTCAAAATCGGGAAAGCGAACCTTGATGCGCACCGTCTTTCCGACGAGGCCCTCTTCTCGAAGTTGTGAGGC
>CAZQUT010000198.1:0-1997 GCA_964596555.1 uncultured Thermotogae bacterium | reverse complement strand
GAGCAGCCGGAACGAATCCTAAGCGGACTCAAGATCGTGATGAAAGCACTCTCCGTAAAGCATGCGTTCGTCGCTATTGAGGACAACAAACCGCAGGCGGTCGCCAAGATGCGCGAGGGTGTCTCACAAGGTGCGTTCCCTGGAGAGGTGCGCGTGTTTGTCGTCCCGCGGCGTTACCCAATGGGAGCGGAGAAGACGCTGATCAAGACGATTCTTGGTGCCGAGATCCCCGAGGGGGGGTTGCCGATGGACGTGGGCGCAGTCGTGCACAATGTTGCCACCCTGGCCGCAATCCACGATGCGGTGGTCCTCGGTAAGCCGCTCGTGGAGCGGGTGGTCTCCGTCACCGGCCTTGTGAAGACGCCGAAGAACTTCCTGGCGCGCTTTGGCACCCCGTCTTCCGCATTGATTGACCTGTGCGGTGGTAGCGATGCGAGTGCCGATGAACTGATCTTCGGCGGCCCAATGATGGGGATCGCGCAGCCATCGCTTGATACAGCGATAATCAAGGGTACAAACTGTATTCTTCTAGAGAAGAGCGATATCCGCGAGGAGCATGACTGTGTCCGCTGTGGGCGCTGCGTCGATGTGTGTCCGATGGGATTGCTGCCGCTGCAGTTTGTCAACCTGGTGAAGCACGAGGATTACGATCACCTGCCGGGTTACCACATCAACAACTGCGTTGAGTGCGGATCGTGCACCTACGGCTGCCCGGCGAACATCCCACTCGTCTCCTACATCAAGGTTGGCAAGCTCGAATTGCGCAAACTGGGGGTGAAGTGATGGACAGCAACAAACCACTTGTCCTCTCACCGTCGCCGCACCTGCGCGGTAAGAATTCCATCAAGAAAGACATGTACCTGGTGATCTTCGCCCTCCTCTTTTCCACTGCTGGAGCGGTCTACTTCTTTGGGCTGTATGTCCTACTGATGCTCGCTGTGTCTCTGCTTGCGGCAGTTCTTACCGAGTATGTGGCGAAGATGATGCGGCGGCGGCCGTTCAACCTCGATGGCAGCGTGATTGTCACTGCAATCCTATTCGTGCTGGTGATGCCTCCGCGTACTCCTCTGTGGATCGTTGTAGTGGGCTCCGTGTTCAGTATTGCCGTCGCCAAGGAGATGTTCGGCGGACTGGGGCACAATGTGTTTAACCCGGCCCTTGCCGGACGGGCGTTCGTCACCGTCTCCTTTGCCGGCGCCCTCAGCCGGTGGATCGCTCCGGTCCACTTGATGCTCGCTGATGGCGTAACCACCGCGACCCCGTTAAGCGAGAGCTTCGCCTACACATTGAGCAAGACAGAGATGTATAAGGCCCTGTTCTTTGGAAACGTCGGAGGGAGTGCAGGGGAGACATCTGCTCTCCTCATTCTGATTGGAGGATTGATCCTCATTGCCTTCCGCGTGATCAAGTGGCAGGTCCCGGTCTTCTACATCGGCACGGTTGCTCTACTCAGTTGGGCTCTCGGGCAGGATCCGCTCTTCCAGATCCTTGCCGGTGGTCTATTCCTGGGAGCATTCTTCATGGCTACGGACTATGTAACGACACCGATCACGACTAAGGGAAAGATCATCTTTGCCGTCGGAGCAGGTGTACTCGTCGTCCTCATTCGCGTCTACGGCAGCATGCCCGAGGGGGTTTGCTACTCAATCCTGTTGATGAACGCGTTTACGCCGCTCATCGATCGCCACGTGCGTCCGCGGGTTTTCGGACTCGTCAAGAAGACGAAGAAGGAGGCGGCATGAGCAAGAAGAGAGAGTTCTGGCCGGTCATCTTTCTAACGCTGGTTGTTGTCATCTCCATCGTCGCCCTCACCTTGACCGACGGAATCACCAAGGACAAGATCGCCCAGGAGAAGCAGGATGCTATCACAGAGATGCTTGCTACTCTATTTTCAGACATGGAGTCGTTCACATATGACGAGGATGGGGGTCTGTACACTGTCCTCGCGGGCGGCGAGCCGATCGGGCACGCGTTCATGGCGCAGGGCCGCGGGTACG
>CAZQUT010000197.1:0-2022 GCA_964596555.1 uncultured Thermotogae bacterium | reverse complement strand
GCTGGTACTGTCCCCATTGCGGGGATAGCTAGACTAAATAGGCAGTAAAGGCCAACGACGACCGCGATGACTACCTTAAAAGGTAGAAAAAAAGGGCATACGCGATCAACAGTTCTTTTGCCAAGGAAAACCCTCTGCGTCATTTGGATACACCTCATCTTTGAGTAGTGTTGCAATATCAAAAGTATTCAGAGTGTTGGGATGGAAGGGAAGGAATTCCTATTCATTTAATAGTGAGGTCCGGCACCAATCCTGAGGACAAGGGGCAATATTTTTAACATGGCTTGTTCGCCTCCGATCCTGGACTCAATATGGAACAAGCCTGCAAGTCAAGCTTCTTGCGCTCGTTATGGTCGTTGCCCTCTTGGTTGTGGGTGCGCTCTATTGGTTCGCCTTTGTCTCCCTACGTACGTCGACGGCATCAACCTACAAGCAGCGCGCGCGAAGCGTCACAGCCGTGATCTCGAACTCGATCCAAGAAAAAGACTACATCCTCTACTACTCGGATGAACTCGATGCTGATATCCAACGTCTACTCGATCGCTATGAGATGGTTGTGGGAATCACCGTTGCCGGAGTAAGTGCGCGCGGGTCTGTGGTCGTAGCCAGTACCGATCCTACGATGGTCGGCGCATTGGCCTCCGGGGAAGATCAAGATCGGTTTAGCGTGCTCCAAGAGATAGAAGTGACCAATGTAAGCCTTGGTGGCACCGTTTACCTGCGAACGTATGATCCGATTTTCTCCGGCCCGGATCTCATTGGCGTTGTCGTGGTCGATATGTCGCTCGCCGAGCAGGCAGCGTTCATTTCGCGCCTTTCGTGGCAGTTCGGAATTGCCTCTGTCGTTGGTTTCTTCCTATTGGGCGGACTTTTGTACCTGGCATTACGTATGATTGTGACCAAACCGCTCGGACGAATAGCGCAAGTCGTGGGTCTCGTTGCGCAACGGAAGTATGACGTAGAGGTTTCATCGCCGATGCAGCGGATCCCGGGAACTCGATTACGCGATGAAGTGGGCCAGTTGATCGATGGAATCAATCTCATGACAAAGGTCATTCATTCCCACGAGCAGAAGCTGATGAAACTCGTCATGCTCGATGAACTGACGGGTGCCTATACGCGCGATCATTTTCGTGCGGAGTTGGATCGTGAACTCGCTAAGACGCGCCGATACAAGCAGCCTACATCTCTTCTTCTGATCGATGTCAAGGTGAGCGAACCCCATACCCAGCAAGAACAGCAGGAACAGGTTCTGATTCGAACTGCGAGCTTTCTTATAGGCAACCTCCGAGACGTCGACGTGCTGTTTCGTGTAAGCGAGTTGCGCTTCGCCTCTCTTCTGCCCGCAACACCACCCGCAGGAGCTTCGGTGGCGGCTGGACGATTACGCGCGCAGGTGCCCGATGTCAGTTCCCTGTTTGATTTCCCTGTAGCGTTGTCTATCAGCCACATGGGGTGGGAAGGTGAAGATGCGCCATCGAGCGATGACATCCTTGTCGATATCATCGGGCCACTGGGAGATCTAGGCCAGTAAGGAACTATCACTGTCCCTCTCACTTCTCTGCGTCTGGCCGCCCTTCGGACTCAGACAGACTTGCCTGTACCAGCGAGCCAGATAGGTTTTCCCTGCTGAGAGGTACAGGCCTTTTCTTCGTGTTGCGCGAGTTAGTTGAGACTGCGAAAAACCGGGAATGCCTTGCTGGACGACCAGAAAGGGACTACCCTTCTTCCAAGTGAGAGTGTTCTTGGAGGGATGGATGGATACACTGGAACGCGTTCGCAGTACGTGCAAAACCGTTGCGGCACAGGCGACCCATGTGCACATAAATCCCGATCGTGTCTCGGCGTACGCTGCGTCCCTCATCCCGCATCTGACTGACAAACAGGCACTTGATCCGTCCTGCCACTATGTCGGACACGGAGAGGACAGCGTCGCTTTCATCATCACGCTGGACGCGATCAACTTCGGGTCGGGCTACTTCCCGCATCTGCGCAAACGGCCCGGGATGAGTGGGTACTTCA
>CAZQUT010000196.1:0-2045 GCA_964596555.1 uncultured Thermotogae bacterium | reverse complement strand
GACTCATTCACGTCCATTAACGGAGTGCTCAGCGGTACGCTCGGCTACATGTGCAGCAAGATGGAACGAGGCTCGTCCTATTCACAAGCCTTGTTGAGCGCGCGTGATCTCGGCTACACCGAGCCGGATCCACGCGAGGACCTGCTGGGAACGGACGTCTTGCGCAAGGCGCTCATTCTTGCCAGAAGCGCCTCTTGGCCACTAGAGCCTGATGACATAGATGTGGAGCCGATGTTCCCCGATTCCTTGCGCGATGTGACAGTCGATGAGTTCTTGCGCCAGATCAACACCCTCGATCACGAGTACGACCTGCTCACGCGCGAGGCGCAGGCGTCGGGAAGGTCGCTTCGCTACGTGGCCAAGATCGACCGATCCGGGGCGAAGGTTGGACTGTCGCAGGAGGAGAAGGACAGTTCCCTCGGCACGCTAAGTGGCGCGGAGAATGCTGTCATCTTCCGCACCCGCTTCTACGACGAGATGCCGATCACTATATCCGGCCCCGGTGCCGGGCCGCTTGTCACCGCAGCCGGCGTGTTGGGGGATATCCTCGATCTCAGCGTGCACATGAAGGAGCACTCATGAGCACACTGGTGATGAAGTTCGGCGGAACGTCGGTAGGGAATGCATCCACATTCGCGCAGGTAAGAGACATAATCGCCGGGCAAGCGCGCGCTGGAGATCGCGTGGTCGCTGTCGTTTCAGCGATGAGTGGCGCAACAGACGAACTCACGCGTGGCATCGTCAGCGCTGCCGACGGGGATAAGGAAATCTACCATGACGTGTGCAACTCCCTGCGCGAACGGCACGTCGATGTGATTACAGAATCGATACGGGATGATGCCACGCGCGACCGCCTGATCTCTATCGTCGACACACTCATTGCTGAGTACGCCAATCTGTGCGCCAGCGTGCACGTACTTGGAGAAGTCACGCCACGCGTGATGGATGCCGCTCTGTCGCGTGGGGAACGGCTGAGCGCGCGTATCCTCGCTGCCCTGTTGCAGCAAGCGGGCGTGCAGAGTGAAGCCATCGACGCCACCGATCTCATAGTCACCGATCAAACCTTTCAGAACGCCGCACCGATCGTGCAGGCGACGCGAGAACGCATCTCTGCCCATCTCGTACCTCTATTGGATGCCGGAACCACCCCGGTTGTCACCGGGTTCATTGCTGCAACGGAGGGAGGGGTGACGACGACCCTCGGCCGCGGCGGGAGCGACTATACCGCGGCAATGATCGGCGATGCGCTGGACGCCGATGCCGTGTGGATCTTCACTGATGTCGATGGTGTAATGACCGCCGACCCGCGCATTGCCCCCGACGCACGCGTGATCCCGGTTATCTCCTACGCCGAGGTTGGCGAGCTTGCCTACTTTGGAGCAAAGGTGCTCCACCCACGCACCATCCGTCCGGTGATCGAGCGGGAGATCCCCGTGTGGGTGAAGAACACATTCCACCCCCAGCGTCCTGGGACACGCATCGTGCGTGATGCTACGAACACGCACGGGACGGTGAAGGCGGTGACGATGATCACTGGTCTGAGCATGGTAACGATCGCCGGGAGAGGGATGATTGGCATTCCGGGGATCGCGGGACGTACATTCAGCGCCGTTGCCCGTGAGGGGACGAGCGTGCTGATGATCTCACAGGCCTCATCGGAGCAGTCAATCTGCTTCATTATTCCCACTGTAAGCGCCAAGGCGGTGGTGCATACGCTACAGGAGGAGATGGAAAGGGAGCTTTCCCGGCGCGACATCGACCGCATCTGGGCTGACAATGATATCGTCATCATCAGCGCCATCGGAACGGGAATGCGCGGCACTCCGGGAATCTCAGCACGCATCTTCGGCGCCCTGGGAAGTGCGGGGATCAACGTTATCGCCATCGCGCAAGGATCATCGGAATGCAGCATATCGCTGGTCGTCACCGCCGCGGATGCAACGAGAGCAGTACAGCAGATTCACAAGGAGGTCATCAACCATGGCAAATAGGATCCCAGTGGCTGTCCTCGGCGCTACCGGGGCGGTCGGACAACGCTTTGTACA
>CAZQUT010000195.1:0-2057 GCA_964596555.1 uncultured Thermotogae bacterium | reverse complement strand
GCGCACCTTCGCCCCGGAAGCGCAGCGCGATCTGCATTACCTCGTGTGTGATGACGATCTCCTCCTGTAACATCTTCTCGACTGGCGCGCTGTCGTCAAGCGAACCCATCCGGTCCACGGTGATTCGGTACTCGTTGCGACGAAAGTCTACAAACGGGGTCGGGTTACCTTTAGATAGAGCGGCTTTCACACCCTTGTGTACCTGTCGCAGCAAAGGAGAGAGTGTGCCTTCGCGCTCGTTCACCAAGGATAGAAACTGCGCAAAGTGGTCCAGTTTTCCGGCATCTAACGCGCTAAAGAATGTCTCTTGCGGGATGATCCTGCTCTGCAGAATCAGGCAGATGTAGGCCAGGTAGTCCTGATTGTCAGTGGTGAACGGGTGGTAATGCGGCTGATTGAGCCGCTTGTAAGCAGCTTCAAATGACTTCTCGTCGAAGCCTTCGCCGATAACATCTCGGATCGTGCGGCGCATCGCCTGTGTACGTGAGGCATCGATGACATGATCGTTTCGCCCGCGCGCTCCAAGCGCCGTCTTATCGAGATCGATCACCACCGCTGTGCGTTCATCGACTTCAATTCCGTTATCGCGACAGAAGGCATCGAATGTATCGAGGGCCGACCAGCGATTGCTAAGGAGGATCGTCGCCCCGTTAATCCTCTCCGAGTGTTTCTCTTCCGGCTGTTCCGTCTCCGAGCCGATGAACGCGGCACCGCTCCACCCTACAGTGGTCAGCAAATTGAGAAACGCCGTCCCGTCGTTCACGCGTGTATCGCCAATGTAGATCAGACGTGTTATGGGATCCTTCTTGCCGCGAACCTCCTGCGCAGCGTCGATGATGCGCGCCACCACCTGGGCGTATTCCGGCGAGCTCTTGCGCGGTGTCATCCCCGTGGAAAGGTCCAGCTTTTCGCGCAATTCCGGTAGCCCCGGCAGGCGCCGGTCGATCGGGATCAGGTTGCGGTAGACGATGAAGTCACCGAGAAAGTCCTGCACGCATGCTCGGCCGTAGGATCTCACTTCACCAGCCCTCTCTTGACGAGCAGCTCTCCGTTCAGCAGCGACCCTCCGGCTGCACCGCGGATCGTGTTGTGCACGACAATGACCAAACGCAGGTCGAGAATCGGACACTTTCGCACCCGGCCAACGCTCACCGCCATCCCTCGCTCGGCGTTGCGATCGCGCCGTGGCTGGGGACGATCATTCTCATCCCGCACCACGATCGGCCGCACCGGCGCGCTGGGCAGATTACGCACGTCTGTTGGGCCGCGGAACGCACACAGCACCTCTATTGCCTCGTCCGGCGTAGGCAGGTTCTCAAACCCGAGGGAGAGGGCGATCGTGTGTCCATCAATCACCGGAACACGGTTTGCGTGCGCGCTGATCGTGATATCAGCCTCGCGCTTCTCTTTGCCGGACACCGTTCCTAGTAGGAGCCGCGTCTCCCGCGCGATCTTCTCTTCCTCGCCGGCGATGTAGGGGATCACGTTGCCGAGGATGTCGAGCGATGGGACGCCGGGGTAACCAGCGCCCGATGCCCCCTGCATCGTGGAGGCGAACACCTTCGTCAAGCCGAATGCATCGTGCAGGGGCTTGAGCGCCATCACGATTCCCGTGGTCGAACAATTGGGGTTGGTGATAATGAACCCCGGCCAGCCGCGTGTTTCTTGCTGCCTGGCAATGAGAGCCAGATGATCGCTGTTCACCTCTGGGATAACGAGCGGTACGTCTGACTCGTAGCGAAACGCCGAGGCGTTGGAGCAGACGGCATATCCCTCTTTCGCAAACTGTGGCTCGACCGTCTTGGCCACATCGGCGGGGAGAGCGGAGAAGACGAGGCGTGCCGGAAGGTTCGCCTCCAGCGGCGAGACGATCATCTCCCTGAGGGAGGCTGGTGGATCGCCCGGGATGACCCAGCGACAGGCGTCCGCGTAACGCCGCCCGGCGCTGCGATCTGAGGCGGCGAGCGCTGTAACCTCAAATAACGGATGTTCTGCTAGAAGCTGTACAAAGCGTTGTCCGACCGCCCCGGTAGCGCCGAGGACAGCCACTGGGATCC
>CAZQUT010000194.1:0-2065 GCA_964596555.1 uncultured Thermotogae bacterium | reverse complement strand
CTCTGCGAGTCCATAAGAGTCTTGACAGTACAGGAATGGAGTCATAGAATGCGTAGCGTTGGCAGAATGATTGCCTGGGACGAGGGAGATTTTGGGTAGAATTAAGGAGTTAGACGGCGGGCTGGAGATATGGCTACAGAGAACCTGAGAATTCAGTTCGTATCCGACACGCTCGTTGAGCAGATCATCGAGGGGCGGAAGACTGCCAGTGTGGCTGAACTCGGCGAGGTCGATGTCGCGGAAGATGAATACAACGATGCGCTTGTGGTCGGGCGGCACTACGATGTGTACGACAGCAAGCTGGAGCGGCGGGGAACGATCCGGATAATTGCCATGGAGTTGTGTCGCTGGAACTCGATACCCGAGCGGCTCTGGCGCGGCGAGACGAACTTGAGCGCCGACGAGTTCCGGTCCGATCACGAGGAGTACTTCGGCGGCCCTGGTGACGACTTTGAGTTCGTTGCGTACTACTTCGAGGTGGCGTAGCTGCCGCCCGCCGTCTAACAAGCGTATGCAGCTGACGTTCTCGGGTGTCACGGGGGTCTGCAAGGGGGCGGCCTTCGGCCGCGGCACCACCCCGTACCACCCTTCCATCCGTGGCTGATACGCAAGTCGTTGGGCGGCAGTGTGCGTGTAATGACAGTCAAACGAGAAACGGCTGGATTGGCCGATGGTTGCTTGAAAACTATTTCGGGAGAAGATGAGAGGTGATTATTCGAGGACTTGCAAGAGACGAGATCGAAACCATATGGGCGATTAACCGAAGTGAGGTAGTCGAAAACGTGTACTACCTGCGAGATGGGGCATTGGTGCTGGTGACAGAATACTATGACATGAAAGGATGGCCCACCGGTGAAAGCGAGTTGTACACGCCCATCTTGTGTGACTGTTTTGATAGGAGTGGGACATTCTATGGCGCATTTGAAGGTTCGGAGATGGTGGGGGCTGTAGTACTGGAGAGCAGATTCATTGGGAAGGCCAAAGATCAGTTGCATCTCAAGCTCTTGCACGTAGGCAGCGGATATAGGAAGAAAGGATGGGGAAAGAGGCTTTTCGAGAAGGCCGTGGAGAGAGCTAGGGGACTGGGCGCCAAGAGGCTGTACATTTCAGCGACCCCGTCGGAGAACACGGTGGACTTTTATTTGCATTTGGGTTGTGAGGTGACGGGAGGGATAGACTAGGAGTTGTTCGAGCTTGAGCCAGAGGATATTCATTTGGAGTACAGGATACCGTGATTGTCAGTGGATGCAGTCAAAACCAATTACTGCCGCCCAACAACTCGCTGAAGCCGACCTTGCTATCGAGAATCCCATTGTTGCCGGTCTTGGTTATGTGTCGTCCTGTTGATTGTTGGGCACATCGGAAAACCCGCAATGCGGCTTAGCTCGGGGCCGTCGTTATAAGACCTTTGGGATCGGCTTTAGCGTCTGGTCCTGTAATCAACACATTCACTGGCCTTGTGTCTTCTCATACCCCTGAACCCGCAGCTTGTACAACGTTAGAAAGTATGCACGCAGAGGCTTTGAGCTGGGGGGTATACGGAAACCCCGTGGCAAGACCACAGGCAATCTCAAGTTGGCTTTCTCGCTCACTCATATCCGCAAGGCGCTCTCTCAGCAATCGTTGCACGCATTCTGCCCCTGTGGTACCCTCTTGTTTACGATGCCAAGCAACACGATAACAGACCTCAATAGACATTTCGTCGCCTCGTCACTCGTTGTTGTCCCGCATGGAACCGACAGGATAGATGAGGGGCGCAGGCGCGCATCGTTGTTGCTCGCGCGTTCGCCACAGGAAGAAGATCTTGTCCTGCGCGGTGCACATCCCGACCTGATTGAACTCTCTGCCCCAGAAGGCAAGGAAAGGATCGGGATTGCCCAGGTGCGTGAGGTGATACATCAAGCGCAATTTGCCCCCACGCAGGCCCGCCAGAAGGTGTGCCTCCTGCCACGTGCGGAGCAATTGACGATGGAGGCGGCAAACGCCCTGCTTAAGGTGCTGGAAGAACCACCGCGCGGCCTCGTCTTCCTCTTCTTGGCAGAAAACCCGGGGGATCTTCTGGCGA
>CAZQUT010000193.1:0-2099 GCA_964596555.1 uncultured Thermotogae bacterium | reverse complement strand
CCTGCAAGCACCGTCTTGAGCTCATCGAGCCTTGCGCGCAATGACCCATCAATAACCTTTCCGCCAACTTCGATCCGCAGGCCGCCAATGAGGTTCCTATCCACTTGTTCATCAAGCCTCACCCGTCCTCCTAGTTTCTTTGTCAGGTGATCAGAGAGCCGCTGTCGATCCTTGGAAGTGAGTTCCTGTGCCGTCGTCACGCATACTTGTACCATTCCTTCCTTTCTTTCGCGCAGTCTCTTAAACTCATCATAGATCATGTCGATGTAGCCCTCGCGACCGTTGCGCACAAGGAGCGAGAACATGTTGTGCATGTACTCGGCAATATCTGGGAATGCCTCACTCAGGAGGGCCGTCTTGTCATCATGCGAAACAAGCGGGTGCGTCAGAAATCGAAGAAAGTCAGGCACATCCTTGATCTCCTCGACAACACGGCGGTAGTCGTCGTCGATCGCCTCCACACAGTTCTCCTCTACCGCGAGTCCGTACAGTGCTTCGGCGTAGCGGCGGGCGGTTCCCTGTGATCTCATTGCTGCATCCTTAACGCTTCGTCATCGACTTCTGAGAGAAGTTCGTTAAGGAGCCGCTCATGGTCGGATAGGTTGACCTCGCGATCCAGGACACGCGATGCCCCAAGGACGGCAATCTCGGCGTAGGACCGCCGCAGGTCTTCCTTCATCTGTTCCTGCTCCTGCTCAATCTGACGTTGCGCCTCGGCAATAATCCGCTCGCCCTCTTGCCGTGCCGTTCCCTTGGCTTCATTTACAGTCTCCTCGGCGCGTGTGCGCGCATCCTCCAGAGTACGGTGCGCCTGTTCGCGCGCGACTGAAAGTTCCTGCTCGCGTTGTGTGGCGAGCTGTTCTGCATGCTCTTCGCTCTGCCGCGCCGATTCCATACGCGAGGCGATCAGCTCGCGGCGTCGATCCAGGTAGGCAAGCGCCGGTTTAAACAGGAAGCGTTTCAACAGGTAGAGCAGGAGCGCGAAGTTTACGAGGTTGGCGACGAACGTCCAATTAAGAGTCTTGACGATCTTCCCCCACTCAAGATGCACCGCGCCCTCCCTAAATTACGAACAACAGGACGATGGCGATCAAGAGCGAGTAGATACCTGTTGTCTCAGTGATCGCCTGCCCGAGAATCATCGTCGTCAGCAGTTTCCCCTGCATCTCTGGCTGACGGGCCATCCCGTCAAGGGCATGCGCCGCCACATTCCCCTCTCCGATTGCCGACCCGATTGCTCCGATACCCATACAGATTCCAGCCGCCAGATACTTCGCTGCAGTAGCGATGTCCGCTCCTGAGATCTGGCTGACAACACTCTGTGCTTCTTGTAACATATCTCCTCCTTAATTAACTCTCAACCGCCACGTTGATGTACGCGACAGTAAGGATAGCAAAGACAAACGCTTGAACAAATCCCGAAAAGATCCCGAAGTAGACGTTCAGCAACACGGGGAATCCCCAGCGGGTTATGCTAAATGAGTACACAAGCCCGATCAAGATCGCTCCGCCAAACATGTTCCCGAACAGACGAAACCCGTGTGATATCGGCTTGGCGATCTCACCCATGATGTTGATCGGAAACATAAACGGATATGGCTCGAAGAAACCTTTGAGGTACTTTCTCGTGCCTTTGGCACGCGCGGCCAGCAACTGCGACATGACAAATACGAGGATGGACATGCTCAGCGCAACGTTAAGGTCTTTCGTCGGTGAGTCGAAATAAGGTATCAGCGATATCCAGTTGCAGAGCAGGACGTAGAGGAATACCGTCGAGACAAACGCGAAGAGTTCATGCGCCATTTTGTCCGAAGAGAAGTTCGATGTCAGTTGTCCCTTGAAAAGGTCTATTAGGATGTCAAGGAGCGCTTGAATGCGATTCGGCTTCTCTTCTACCTCTTGGTGCAAGCTCCGCCTGAGTACGAGAGCGAAGGACACTAACAGGGCGATCACAATCCAACTGACGATGATCGTGATTAGATCGAAGCTGAAAGAGAAGCCTCCGATCGCGACATGCGCTATGAGTTTCTGCCCTAGAGGCCCGAACATCTTCTCCTGATCCTCCCTTCTATGAGAAGCACTAGCTGCAAGTTTACCTG
>CAZQUT010000192.1:0-2152 GCA_964596555.1 uncultured Thermotogae bacterium | reverse complement strand
GTAAGCTTGCTGACAAGAACCCCGGTGCCTTCCTCCCTGATCTCGCCATGAGCCTCAACAATCTCGGTAACAGGCTCTCTGAGCTTGGCCGCCGTGAGGAAGCCCTCGCCGCTACAGAAGAGGCCGTTAAGATTCGCCGTAAGCTTGCCGAGAAGAACTCCGGTGCCTTCCTCCCTAATCTCGCTACGAGCCTTGGTTCCTTAGGGAGAGTGTTGCGTGGGATGGAGCGTCACAAGGAAGCAGCAGAATCGTTTGCTGAAGGGCTCCAACTGCTTCTGCCACTGCTTCGGAAGATGCCGCAGGCGTTTTCGGCGTTGGGCGCCAGATTGCTTCAGGATTATCTCTTCTCTGTTCAGGCGGCAGGATTGGAACCAGATGAAGAATTGGTGGAATCTGTACAGGAAGTGTTAGCTGCGCATACCTAATCTAGAACGCTCGATTTCCTGAATTCTCTGTTCCGCATGACCGAAGAAGCCGCCCAGTTGGAAGAGCCTTCGAAACATAAGGTCTACAAGGTGTTAGAATCTATCCGCGACCATGATGCTGCGCCGGCGGAACTCCGCACGTTGGTCGAGCGCCTGCTCCAAGTACTAGCAGGTGAGCGGGATCGTGCCAAACTCACTGCCAGGTTACCCACCGAGCGAGGCGAGGAGATGAACGAACTGCTCTCCCGCTTTACCCCTCCATCTTAAGAGTGGCAAGGATCATTTCTATAGCGGCGCACACGGAAGATTCCTTGTTCTGCGTGCGGCTTCCTTTCCAGCGGAAGCGGCGGGAGATCACGCCGCTCGCGGTTGCTAATCCGACATAGACAAGGCCAACGGGTTTCTCTGCGCTCCCTCCACCCGGCCCGGCGATCCCTGTAATGGAGACAGCAATATCACACTTGAATAGTTCTCGGCACCCGCTAGCCATAGCCTCCACTGTCTGTGCGCTTACCGCACCGTGTGAAGCGATCACATCGTGTGGAACGTGGAGGAGAGATTCCTTCACTTCGTTCTGGTAAGCGATCACACCGCCGAGGAAGTACTCCGACGATCCGGGAACGTCGGTGATCTTGCTTCCCAGTAGCCCGCCGGTGCACGATTCAGCCACGGCGATCGTGAGTTTACGATCGCGTAATTTCTCTCCAAGCTCTTCTTCAAGCGTCATCTCCACCTCCGAACGTGCAGATAATCGACCATCGCCTACAGAGAAGCAACAGGGCAGCGCTCGCGTAGCGGACAGCCCACGCAATCGGGATTGCGCGGATGGCAGACCTCACGGCCGAGGCGAATCAGCTGCAGGTGCAGCCGACGCATGAACGCTGCGTTGTGGGAGATGATCTCGTTCATGCGTATGTGCGGATCGTCCTTGGACCTGACAAGGCCCAATCGCTGCAATACACGTTTGATGTGTGTGTCGACCGGAAAATACGGCTTGTCAAAGGAGAAAAGCATCACGATCCCTGCCGTCTTTCTCCCCACCCCGGGAAATGACAGGAGCCAAGCCATCGCTTCATCTAGGGGAAGGTCGGAAAGAAACGAGATATCGAGCGATCCTCTTTCTAGCATGATCCGCTCCAGAACCTTCTTAATTCGGATCGACTTCTGATTGTGCAGTCCGCCAATCTTGATCGCCTCGGCGATCTCCTGTGTGGGAGCATCCTTCACTCCAGCGAGCCCGCCGAATCGATTGATCAATGAGTGATATGCGCGATCGCGATTGGTGTCGTTCGTATTCTGCGAAAGGATCGTCGTAATCAGTCCCTCAACAGGATCACTTGTGGCAAACTCGATCTCACCGTAACGATCGAGCAGGCGGTCCGCGATCCAGTCGATCTTCTCTTTGGCCTTCATGGTCGACAGGATAGATGCACGCGGTATGGGGATGCAAGCCAGTAGTCCTTGCTTGCGCGTGAGGAAGGAGTAGCATTCATGCATCAGGGGAACATGCAAGTTCCTCAAGTGGAGGTCAACAATGATTAAGGCAGAATCACAACAGGATTTAGTGGTGCGGCTGGTGGATGGCGAAGAGCTGATCTCTTCTCTACAGGGGCTTTCGCTCGATTCGGCGGTGCTTCTAAACGGTGTGGGTATGCTGCGCGATCTGGAGATCGGCTACTGGAACGGATCGGGCTACGACGTGCAACGGATCTCAGAACCGGTGGAGT
>CAZQUT010000191.1:0-2172 GCA_964596555.1 uncultured Thermotogae bacterium | reverse complement strand
TCAGTGTGAGTCGGGATATCTACGAGCATCCGGAGTTGAAGTTCGAGGAGTTCAGAGCATCTAAGCTTCTCGCTGAGAAACTAAAGGAGGCTGGATTTACCACACAGTTGGGTGTCGCAGACCTTAAGACCGCAATCCAGGCTGATCATCCCTCAGTAAGTGATGGGCCAACGGTAGCCATCATCAGTGAGTACGATGCCCTTCCCGGTATCGGGCACGCCTGCGGACATAACCTAATCGCAGCCGCTGGTCTGGGGGCCGCCCTTGCTGTCGGAGCGATCAAGAGTGATCTTCCCGGCAAGCTTGTTTTCTTCGGTACCCCTGGGGAAGAGGGAGGCGGCGGGAAGGTACTGATGGTCGATGCCGATCTGTTCGCCGGGGTCGATGCGGCGATGATGTTCCATCCCTCATCACGCACGGTCGTCGATCGCAAGAGTCTGGCGATCACGGAGGTTATGATCGAGTTTACCGGCAAGGCATCGCATGCCGCCGGCTCGCCAGAGAAGGGGATCAACGCCCTCGATGCTGTCATCCAGACGTTCAACGGGATAAATGCCCTGCGCCAGCACATCAAGGACGGAGCGCGCATCCACGGGATCATCACCGATGGTGGCGCGAAGCCAAATATCGTTCCCGAGCATGCAGCAGCCAACTTCTACGTGCGCGCACTGGAGAACGACTATCGTGACGAGCTTCTTGAGAAGCTACGCGCCTGTGCACAAGGGGCTGCTCTTGCAACCGGGGCAACGCTCGACTTCAAGATAGTCGGCCACTCGTACAAGGCGATGAAACCGAACCGTGCCATCGGCGACGCGTTTGTGAATAATCTGGCAAAGCTTGGTGAGCCTCTGAACCCGCCGCCGCCGGATGCGGGGATGGGCTCGACGGACATGGGCGATGTCAGTCAGGTCGTCCCCTCAATCCATGCCTACATCCAGATCTGTGATGAGAACGTTGCGGGGCACTCGCGCGAATTCGCGGAGGCCGCGATCTCCAAGCGTGGACTCGATGTGATGCTCATCGCCGCCAAAGCGATGGCGATGACTACGATCGACATCCTGACGAATCCTGATCTTGTCGCGCGCATGCACGCGGAGTTCGAGTTGGGCTTGTAATACGCCGTTAATGGCGCTGACTGTCTTGGTCCATCTGAGAGCGGTAGTTTGCGTTGGGTCGAATGCGCTTTTGTCTTGATGGTTGCGGTCGTCCTCTGCTCGCCCCGCAATGAAAAGGCGGAGGAAGCTGCTTAGCGCTGCGGCCTCCTCCCGTTCCCGCTGATAGCGTCCACTAGACGATGAAGGTGTCAGCGGGGCACCGATATCGCTCTAGGTTTGCTCTCAAGGGGTCAAGCGCAAAGACCCCCGGAGCTGCATCTCGCCGTTGTACTTGCCCATTACTTCCTGCTCGCCTTGGCTTGCCGCGCCTCCTCCCTCTACCAGGGTCAGTGTTCCCTTCACTGAGGCGATTACTGAGGAACCCTCTTCGGTCCCCGATAGTACGCTGCCTTCGTCCCATTCTGTCAGCAGGGTGATGTACGACGTATCTCCAGATCCGTCCGCACAGTAGAGATCAATCAGATATGCTACCAGATCTCCACCCACCTGCCCGACGGAGAGCCGGATCGGCCCCTGCTCGATGCACTGCGCCGTCCCTGTGAGAACGAGGGCCATCATCATGAGAATTAGCACCGCCGTCACTCCGATAGCCCTTGCCAGACGGGCGTGTACTGCTCCTTGCCGATTTGCTCCAGTCATGGTACTACCTCCTTCATCGTTTGATGGCACAACCTACATCTACGCTCCTCCGTTTTTCTTCCAGACGTGCTTACGCGATAGAATGATAAGACGAAGACTCGCGGACGAGGGCGCAACATGAAACAGGTAGGCAATGTCTCGCTTAGCATAAGGCTCTTCGGACGATTCGAAGTGCTTCACGATGGCGCGCCAATCTCCTCGCACGAGTGGGGCCGGCGCAAGACGCAGGCACTTCTCAAGGTTCTCCTCACTCTTCCCGGACGGGTGTTCACGCAGGACCAGTTGATCGATGCACTCTTCCCGGACCTTGAGCTTGATAAGGCGGTGAAGAATCTCTACTCCCGCATAAGCGAGCTGCGACACATACTTGAGCCGCAACTGCGAAAGGGCGGCAAGTCTAGATTCATCCAGCATGTTG
>CAZQUT010000190.1:0-2196 GCA_964596555.1 uncultured Thermotogae bacterium | reverse complement strand
ACGGGGATTATCTCCAATCGGCCGATCCACATGTTGAACGACAGCGCAAGCTTGCTCAAGGTAGGCATGGTTGGACTGGTGATTCCGACTGACAGCCCGACGTTTCCCTGCGCGCTTGCCACTTCGAAAATGACGTCAGATAGACTGAATCCGGGCGGTGATGTGTGCAGCAATACGATCACACCTAGTGCGAGGAAGCTCAACCACAGGAAGGTGATCAGCGATGCATCCTCTAGGCGATGGCCCACTTCCGCTTCATCAATCGCTTTCTCTCCAATGCGGAACGGCACGAGTGCCCCTTGGGGAGAGACGATCTTGCGGAAGCGCCAGCCGACACCCCTGATCAAGATAAGCATACGTATCACCTTGATTCCGCCGGCGGTCGATCCGGCTGCTCCGCCGAAGATCATCCCCGCGGAAAGGAGGAGCTTTGCCGTCGCGCTCCAACTTCCAATGTCCGCGGTTTGGAATCCGGTACACGTCATCGCGGAGACGAACTGAAACGTCGAATCCCGCAGTGATTGCAGCGGACCGATTCTTAGTAGGTTTTCCAGCGTGAGGAAGATGGAGCCCATTAGTGCTACGATGAGAACCCAGCGGGTTTGCGGGTCTTGCCATAGGATGTGTCCCTTCCCGCGCATCAGCTCGTAGTGCACGGCAAAGCTGATCGCGCCGAAGAGCATGATTGGAATGAGAGCGAGCTCAATGGCAACGCTGTTGTAAGAGGCTATGCTGTTGGCCGTGACGCTGAATCCACCGGTAGATATCCCGGTCATAGCGGTGTTAAGTGCGTCCCAGATTGGCATTCCCGCGCCCCACAGGATGATTGTGCTGACGAACGTGTACAGAAGGAAGATCCACCACATCGTGCGCAGCGTGGAGACGATGCTCGGGTGAATCTTCTCGCCCCGCGCCTCTGCGTAGTACAGGCTGTATTTGGCTGCACCCGGCCGCGGCCCGGCGAGGATGGTGAGCATCAGGACGATCACTCCCATTCCCCCGATCCATTCCATGAAACTGCGCCACCATTGGAGCGTTCGCGGGAGCAGATCGGCACGCGCGGCCATGGTCAACCCGGTTCCCGTGTAGCCGGAGATCGACTCGAAGAACGCGTTTGTCGGATCGCGGAAGTGGAGCAATGTCGGCGATGCAACCCCGTTGTGCTGCGCAAAGATCGCAATCAAGATAAACGGAAGCGAGCCGAGTGCAGCGACGAGGAGCCATCCAAAGGCAGCGGTGATCATTCCGTGCTTCAGCTTGGCGTCACCGGCGTTGCGAAATGGGATGTAGAGGATTGCCCCCAGCGCAAACGAGATCAGGGCGGTAATCAGCAGGGGAGAGACGGCGTACGTCTCGTGGAACGCCAATGGGACAACAAGCGAAATCAGGGCCATGACACCGACAACAGGGACAAGCATCCCCAGGTCGCGCATGATGATCCGCAGATCTGGCCACGTGCGTGAATTGATAGGTATCATCCGGTCAGTTTATCGACTATCTCATCGCTTGCCCGTTCAAGCGAGAAGAGAGTGAGCACATCGTCTGGGGCGAAGATCGTCTCCGGAGTGATAATCTGCCTCTTCCCTTCGCGTTCGACAACGATGATCGTCATCGAATTGGGAACGATGTCTCTGCTTACGCACTCGGCGAACGACTTTCCAACGAGAGTAGACTCGGTCTTGACAACGATACGAAAGATCTGGTCGCCCTGTGAGAGGATCGTGAAATCCTTGACTTTGGGGCGTTTCACTGCTGTGTACAGGTGATTTGCCACCACCTCTTCCGGATTCTCCATCACGTTTGCTCCCAGTCGGTTGAAGAACTCGGCATGTTCCTTCCCGTTGACGATGGACACAATGGATGGAATCTTTAGCTGCTCGGCGATGGAGACGACCATCAGATTCACTGCGTCATCGCTCGTAGTGGCGATCAGTGCATCCGCCCGTTCCGAACCGGCCTCACGTAGCGTCTCTGCTAGAGTTGCATTTCCATTGAGAACGGTGATGTCGAACTTGTTGCTGATGTCCCTGGCGCGCTCGGCGTTTGCCTCAATCACAACCACGTTGTTCTTTTCCTTGGTGGCAATTTCGATTAGGCTAAGCCCAATGCTTCCCGCGCCAACAATTATCATATACATCATCCAGCCCTCCCCCACACCCCACGCATGGTAGCACAGAATGGATCAATGGTCAATGG
>CAZQUT010000189.1:0-2267 GCA_964596555.1 uncultured Thermotogae bacterium | reverse complement strand
TGCGCGGTACGATACGCTCCCCGCAATTCCTTGCCGCCATAGAATGTCATTTCTTGGGACCTCCAAACAGTTTTATACTCGTTTTTTCACTTACTCTCAATGTGCTTATTTGCCAGGGCTATGGACGCTGTTCAATCACTCGTGATCATCAGTCAGACAGGGTGCTATAGCGGCCTGTGCCGCGGTAGCGCTCGTACCGGGACGACATGAGCTCATTGACGGTCTTCTCACTAAGCTCATTCAAGTGATGAATGAGTCTCTCTTTGAGTGCGGACACAGTCTGCTCCATATCCTTATGTGCTCCACCAAGCGGCTCAGGGATGACCTCATCTATTACTCCCATATCGAGGAGCTCCGGCGCAGTAAGCTTCAGCGCCGCTGCTGCCTCCTTGACCCGTTCCTTGCTCTTCCAGAGGATTGCTGCCGCCCCCTCGGGACTAATCACCGAAAAGATCGCGTTCTCAAGCATTAGCACGCGATCAGCAGCACCGATCGCCACCGCTCCGCCTGATCCGCCTTCTCCGATGACAACAGCCACGGTCGGCACCGTTATCTTGATCATCGACACGATGCTTGCCGCGATTGCTCCGCCGATGTTGTTTTCCTCAGATTCAAGACCGGGATAGGCGCCGGGTGTATCAATCATGCTGATTATCGGGAATCCGAACCGCTCGGCGAGATGCATCATTCTGATCGCCTTGTGGTATCCCTGAGGACGGGCCATCCCGAAGTAACGTTCCTTGTTGTCCGCAGGGGTACGTCCTTTCTGCTGCGCAATGACGGCCACATTTCGCCCATCCAACTCGGCGAGGCCTGTGAGAAGCGCACGGTCATCTCCGCTCATGCGGTCGCCATGAAGCTCGTAGAAGCCGGAGAAGAGTCCTTCTATGTAATCGAGAGAGTAAGGACGTTTGGGATTGCGGGCTATTCGCACCCGCTCCCAGTCTCCAAGGCTTGCGTACAGCTCCGTACGCATCTGCGCGAGTTTCTTCTCGAGCTTGGTGATCTCCGCTGACAGATCCAAGCCATCGACCTTGTTTAACTCACGCAACTCTTGGATCTTCGCCTCCAGCAGATCGAGGGTCCTTTCATCGCTCATTTCTTCTCCTCCTGGAAGAACCGAAGAACCGTTGCCAGCTCCCCACGCAGGTCTTCGCGCTTGACCACACGGTCGATGATCCCATGTTCGAGCGCGAAAGCATCGGTCTGGAAGTTCTTCGGCAGCTCCTCGGCGATGGTCTCCTTTATCACCCGCCGCCCGGCAAACCCGATCATCGCCCCCTTCTCCGCGATTATGATGTCCCCCAAACTTGCGATCGATGCTTGCACACCGCCTGTTGTAGGATACGTCATCACCGAGATGAACGGGAGGCGTTCTTCTGCTAGTCGAGCGCGCACGGCTGTCGTTTTCACCATCTGCAACAGAGCGAATATCCCCTCTTGCATTCGCGCTCCACCGGAGGAAGACACGAGGATGAAGGCACAGCGTCGCCTGATCGCCTCTTCAATTCCGTGGCAAATTTGCTCACCCATCACCGACCCCATGCTGCCGCCGATAAACTGGAACTCCATCACGCCTACTACGACAGGCATCTGCGATATCTCCGCACTTGCGAGGATGATCGCGCTCGGAAGGCCCGTCTTCTCTTGCGCTTCTTTCAAACGTTGCGGATATGACTTCTCATCCTGGAATCCGAGCGGATCGTCAGCAACGATCGGCCGGGATACATCCTCGAAGCTGCCTTCGTCGATCAGGGATTCAATCCGCTCTCTGGCAGTGAGGAAGAAGTACTCTCCACAGTTGGGGCATATGTTATTGTTTTCCCGTACTCGGCGCTTGAAGACGAGTTCGCCACATGACTTACAGCGAAGCCATAGAGCCTCATCCGCCTCCTTTTCCAGCTTGACCCGAAAGTACTGTTTATCTTTGAAGATCGGCATAACTACTCCTTTGTCCTACGCCGCTTGAACGGATTAAACCGCGGGCGGGGGGCATCCGTCGCCGAGCTCCCTAAGCTCGTAGGCAGAACCGAGCCGCTGGAGAGGATCATGGAAAGGGCATCATCGACGGCGATATCGAGCTCGGTAACCTTGCTCTTCGGTACGAGCAACATCATCCCGGATAAGGGATTCGGTGCGGTGGGAGCGTAGACGAGGATCGATTCTTCCTTGGTCTTGTCGTTCAGTGTTCCCAGGTCCTCGTTTGTCACCAATCCGATGATGTTGATTCCCTCCTTTGGATACTCGAACATGACTACCCTGTGGAA
>CAZQUT010000188.1:0-2295 GCA_964596555.1 uncultured Thermotogae bacterium | reverse complement strand
GGGATATCGGGGACCTCACGCCCCGCCTGCTCCGTGTAGCGAGAATCAGTGATCAGAAGAGTACGCTCACTCGACACGAGAAGCGCCCCTTCGCCGGTGAAACCAGTCAGGTAGTACATGCTCGGGCTATCAGAGCCCTCCATATTGAAGACCAAGAAGGCATCAGCATCGAATTTCTTTGCAAGTGCCCCGCGACGCTCGTTGTAGTTCATCGGTTTCCCCCTATGTGTTGCTGCCCCATCGTGCAGCGTAGATCTCAGGAAACGAGGATACGTCCCGCGCATCTACTTGTCAAAGCTGTACCCGCTCTGTAGAATCACGCCATGATCGAGCTAACAGAGTTGCGTGAGCGGATTTCCCATGTAAAGGACAATCTTTCCAAGCAGGTTCCTAACCTGAGCAATCTCGATGCCCTGGAAGCGTTCCGCATAGAGTTCCTTGGACGAAAGGGGAGGATTGGAGACCTATTCAAACTGCTGGGGCAGATCGCCAGCGAGCGGGCAACCGCGGGGAAACTCTTAAACGAGCTGAAGCAAGATGTGACTACCATATTCGCCACTCGCCAGGAGGAGCTCTCCCACGCGGCACTCGATGAGCAGATCGCGCGCGAGCAGGTTGACCTCACCCTCCCCGGCGTCTATCACGCCATCGGGCACAAACACCTGTTAACGCAGGTGCAACAAGAGATCGAGTCGATCTTCCTGCGCATGGGATTCGACGTCGCCGCCGGTTCGGAGATCGAGGATGAGTACCACAACTTTGAAGCGCTGAACATCCCGGCAGATCACCCCGCGCGCGATGATTGGGACACGTTCTACATCGACGATAAGATGCTCCTGCGGCCGCACACGTCGCCTGTGCAGATCAGGGTAATGGAGAATACCAAGCCGCCGGTGCGCATCATCTGCCCCGGTCGCTGCTACCGCCGCGACACCCAGGACGCTACCCACTCCCCCGTCTTTCATCAGGTTGAGCTACTGTGGATCGAAGAAGGCCTTTCGCTTGCCAACCTGAAGTACCTATTGGAGGCATTCATCCACGAATTCTTCGGTGAGGGATACGAGATGCGCCTATCGGGCGATTTCTTCCCGTTCACCGAGCCCTCGGTGCAGGTGCACATGCGTGCCCCTGGAGCAAAGGACTGGCTGGAGATCATGGGAGCGGGGATGGTCGATCCGGCCGTATTGACTAACGTCGGCTACGATCCTGAAAAAGTTACGGGCTTTGCGTTTGGTCTCGGGATTGAGCGAATGGCGATGCTCCGCTACGGGATTGATGACATCCGCCTTTTCTTCGGAAATGATCTGCGGTTCATCACACAGTTCTGAACTAGCTGTGAGCTTTCAGCAATCAGCGATCAGCTTGCAAAGATTGGGGTCAGACCTTCGATCTTAGGATTCCATCTTCTCATGGACGCGTTTCGCAATCACGCTGATAGTTGAGTACAACAACCCGACATGATCCCCCACTTCTCGAAGCGTGTAGTGATGAACTCGCACCGCCTGGCAGATCCGCTCGTTCCGCGCTGCCTTGTCAGTAACATCGCCGAACAGCTCCTCCAAGCTCGGTCGCGCCGCGAAACGCTCCCGTTTGCGATACTCTGGATCAAGTGGTTTCTCCCTAAGCAGGGGGCGCAGTTTATCCACGAATCCATCGCTTCCCAACAGTGAGCCCGCTCTCAACTCATCCCACACATGCATCCCTCGTCCTTGTCGTATGAACCGACGGTATTCCCGAACGGCACGTTCCGGGTCTGGATCAAACTGAGACAGAACCCACCCGATCGTCAAAAACTCAGGTGCCTCCGTCTGCCCCGCAGTGGCGCGGTAGCTGCTCCACCGCCAATCACGCACGCTTCTAACCATCTTTGCTCGAATCGGGTTCAGCACGACGTAGCGGACCAGCTTCAATAGATGACTCTCCTTTTCAACAAGAATCGCCTTGAAACGGCCTTGAAAGAGATGCCCGACTCGATCGTGACGATGATTGAACCACTGTGTGTAAACTCCATTGAGAAGATGCATCCCGCGAGACAGGTCAGCATCGGGTGTCTCGACGAGAAGATGGTAATGATTCGTCATTAGACAATATGCATAACAGATCCAGCCGAATCTATTGACAACGTCAGCGAGGATCTCGAGGAATCGCACTCGGTCACCGTCATCGAGGAAGATACTCTCTCTCGCATTCCCACGACTGGTGATATGGTAGACAGCTCCTTCAAATTCCAACCGCAATGGCCTAGCCATGATGCCCACAGTATAGCACGAAGAAATCCTAAAAACAAAGGTCTGA
>CAZQUT010000187.1:0-2295 GCA_964596555.1 uncultured Thermotogae bacterium | reverse complement strand
CCTTTGATCCGCTCGACATCCTCATCGATGATCGCCTGTGGCAGACGAAACTTCGGGGCGATCGCCGGCATCCCACCGACTCGATCCTTGGCCTCATAGATCGTCACATCGATCCCGTTCAGCGCCAAAAACGAGGCTGCAGAGAGGCCGGAGGGGCCGCCGCCGATCACCGCTACCTTCTTATCGGTCTTTGCGTGCGGCGCAATCGATGCCTTTCCGTTCTCAACGGCAAACCGCTTCAAAGAGCGGATCGCCACCGACTCGTCGTAGTTGTTGCGCGTGCACTTTGTCTGGCAAACGTGCGTACAGATGTAACCCGTGATCCCGGGTAGAGGATTTCTGGCAAGGATCACCGACAGAGCGCGGTCGTACTCGCCATGGGCGATAAGCCATGCGTAGTCGGGGACGTCCTGCTCGACCGGGCAGGTTGTGGTGCACGGGGCGGTGATGCAGTCAAACCTAGGTAGCGCGGAGCTCAGCTTGGGAAGACCGTCCGGATGATACTCCGCCTTGTAGCGACGATCTGCGCGTGCGGCCGCCGCTGCGTCTGTAAGGTTCGTAAGTTTATCGCTCGCCATATCGGCAAGGCTCGTCGCTCCACGCTCGTTCATCGCATTCTCAATGTTCTCCACGAACTGCAAGAGACGAGAGTACCCGCCCGGCTTTAACAGGTCGGAGGCAGAGGTTACGGGGCACGCCCCTGAAGAGAGAATGTCGACCACGTTCAGTGCGTCCGCGCCGCCAGCGTAGGAGACATTCAGATCGCCATGGAACTCACGCATAAGCTTGTCGTACAGGGTCATCGTAATCGGATACAGCGCGCGGCCCGACATGTACATCTCGTCGCCAGGAAGCGCGTCGCGATGATTGGCCATCGCCAGGGTGTTACTCAGCTTCACGCCGAAGAACAAACCGTGCCGCGCAGCCGTCTCCTTCATGTCGCTGATTAAGCGAACCGCTCGCTCGTACTGCAAGTCATTGTCGAAGACCTTATCTGGTATTTCAATATCAGCATATCCGAGCTCATCGTGCAGGATGTGCAGTACCTCGTCCTTGCCGAGTAGGGTTGGGTTTATCTTGACGATCGTATGCAGGCCTCGCTCCTCGACCAGATATTGAGCGATCTGCTCGATTTCATCGGGCGGGCAACCATGCATTGTGGACAGGGTTACGCTGTTTGTGAGGCAAGTTGGAATGTCGATGTCAGCGTACTCCGGCCACCTCTCGGCCAGTGTCCTCTTGATGGCGGCAATCTTCTCTGAGGCGTCGACCATCGTGTCCATGAACTTGACCATGCGCGGCTGCTTCATCCCCTCTAGGTTGTAGCCGACGCTCATGTTGAAGATCGTCCCGAACGGCACCTCGTTCTCAAAACCTAGAACACGCCGGAGGATGTGGATTACGACCCAGGCATTGATGTACTCGTTCACCGACTCTTCGAGCTTAAGCTCCTGCGACCACTCGACGTTGTACCCCTCGTCGGCTACATCGATGCATGGTCGCGGGATCGTCAACTCGTCCATAATCTGCACGGTCTTCAGCTCCATGAACCGCCCACCGGAGAGCCAAGCCGAGATGATGTTCCTGGCAAGCTGCGTGTGTGGTCCCGCTGCCGGGCCAACAGGGGTTGCGAGGTGACTACCGAACATCTCCGTCGCGTACGGGTTGTCGGCCTTTGGCGTGTAAAACAGCGAACGATGGATCCCGAAGATGCTCTCGTTGTGTGCATACTCCTGCAGGACCGATGAAAGCAGCTCGGCGAACGATTGAACTCTCAACTTATCAGACATTTACTCTCCCCCTTCATGAAATCCGCCCCCACAGCTTCGCTGCTACTTCGCGCGCCTCGGAGTATGTCTTATTCTCATCGATGTTGGCAAAGTGCCCATCTCTGATCACTGGACTTCCGGATACTATCAGGTCGGATACGTGCATGTCGTGCACTGCGATCCCGAACAGCAGGTGTCCGAGGACATTTCCCGCATCGATCGGCGTGGGAGGATCGTAGTCGAACAGGGCGATGTCCGCAGCGTATCCGGGAGCGATCCGTCCAAGCTTCGCACCGAGGAGGGTTGAAGCAATCTGCGGATTGTTGTCGAACAGAATCTTCTGAAGATCGCCGAACCCAGCGGCGAGGGAGTTTCCGGTTGATACCTTCTGCAGAATCCCGGCGGTGAACAGCTCCGTCAGCATATTCGCGCCAATCCCGTCTGTCCCCAGGCCGACCGTGATGCCCCGCCTGAGAAATCCGTCCATGTCGAAGACTCCGACACCGTTGTTCATGTTTGAGCGTGG
>CAZQUT010000186.1:0-2296 GCA_964596555.1 uncultured Thermotogae bacterium | reverse complement strand
CTCAAGATGGCGCTGGACAACATCACGCGCGAGCTCGAGAATTTGGAAAAGAGCGACAACGACCAGTAGGTAGATAGAGCAGTCCCCGCCGATATGACGGGGACTCTTTTCTCAACATGCACCATAACACGTAAGTAGAAATCTTCTTTAGCTGCCGCAACCGCAACCGCCACCAGAAGAAGGCGTGGCGGGCTCTCGAACCTCTCTTACCAGGTAGTCAATACTCGTTGTTGTAATCTTTCCCCGTGAGTTGGTGATAGAAAGCACAATCTTGTACGTTCCCCCCGTAGCAAAAGCGTAACGAATCGTGCTTCGCTTCGAGGTTTCCATGCTTCCCAAGTCCCAGCTGTAGCGAATAATCTCACCATCAGGGTCATACGAGGCAAGGCCCATGAATGTCACTTGCTGGCCGACGATCCCCTGGGTGGGAATTACGCGGATCGACGCCACCGGTGAGGCGTTGCCGGTAAGGACGATTTCTCGATCAAACGTGGTGTATTCTTCTTGGAACCACATCTGCCCCGCGTTGTCGACATATTCTGGTATTGTGCCAAGGATTTGCTGAGCTTTGCCCATTACGGGCGATGCCTCTATGGGAATCCAGGCCGTACGCGTGGGAAGCACAATCCCGACCAAGACCCAGACATGCTCGCCATCGGGCCAACCCTCTTGCGCAACAAGATGCGTCTGATATCCATTGGACGCCAGTACTCCTGCCGTATAGGCAGCAAAGTCGGGACTCATCCACTCTGTTGAGGCGAAGTAGCGATCGGAGCCGAGCCCGTAGTCACCGAGCAGGTCCTGAAGGTTTCTCATTGCAGTTTGCAGTGAGACCAGTTCGCTAGCAGAGTAAGCATTCGTATTTGGTGAAAGGACAGTGAGCTCATCAGCACCGAGCACGGGCAACCACAGGACAGCCACGATCAACACTGTCAGACAGAATCGTTTTGCCATTGTTCCCTCCTTGTCTGCGTAGTATAGCAGAAACCGGAGAGGGACACTTGCTTCGAGCTAAGGTTTCTGGGATCCTGTGTGACGGCCCAGGCCCGGGAGTTCTCCAGCCTTCTGTAATGCAAGCTTTGAGGTGATTGGGCCAATCAGTTCGTGAATGACCGTTGCTCCGATAGTCACGCTTACGATGATGTTGCTGATATCAACAAACGCCGGGTTCTGCCGGATGATCAACGCAAGACCGATGACGATTCCTCCTTGTGACAGAAGCCCCCAACCGGTGTATCGCCTTATAGCCTTCGATGCATGCGCAAGAGTGGCTCCAGCGAACGCGCCGCTGAGCTTGCCAATAGCGCGAAACACGACGAACAGTAGCACAAACGGGAGGAACTTGGCCAAAATGGAAAAATCAAGGTACATCCCACTGATAGTGAAGAAGAGGACGAAGATAAGTGGCTCAATATACTCCTCAATGAGGCGGAAGATGCGATCCCGCTGTCGTCCGAAGTTGACCACAGTGATCCCCACCGTCATCGTGGCCAACAACTGGTCAAAATCAAGTAGACTGGCAATTCCATAGCAGAGACAAAGGACAGCGACGATGATGACGATGTACAACCCCTCGGGAACATTGTGCAATGCACCCGTGGCAAAGTGAAACAGGAGACCGCATGCCACACCAAGGACTATCGATGCAGCAATTGCCCCGAGCGGTGTGAGGAGTGATCCGACGTGCAGAGACGTATTTGCGCTAAAGATGGCGGCAAGGGCGGTCGCGAAGCTGAAATTGATTATCCCCAGTGCATCATCGAGAGCCGCGACACCCATGATGGTAAAGGATACGGGGCCTTTCGCCTTGTATTGGTGTATGACTGCCAGTGTTGCGGATGGATCCGTGGGAGAAGCGAGCGCGCCCAGCAGAAGGCCCAAGGGTAGGTATGTGGCGATGAACGTCGCACCTTGAATGTGGGCGATGAGAGGAAGGGTGATCAACGCGCCAGCCGTCACCATCAACGCGGCGAGCTCAGCCTCACCCAACGCAATGAACGCGATCCCCTTTCCAAGCTCTCGCAGAGGACCGAGGGCAAGCGTACCTCCAACAGAGAAGGTGAGGAGAGCAAGAGAGACATTAGTAATCGGCTCTGATGATTGAACAAACGAGACAGGCACAATGTGGAAGACCTCAGGATTGAGCAGGACGCCTGCCAGGATGTACCCGGTAACGCGGGGTAATCCCAGCTTCTCTCCCAGCTCCCCTAGTATGATCCCCGCGGTGAGTGTTATACCAAGTATTAGTAGCGTGTTCATAACTGATACCTCGTTGTGGACGTTCTAACGTGAAGTG
>CAZQUT010000185.1:0-2296 GCA_964596555.1 uncultured Thermotogae bacterium | reverse complement strand
GTTTTTATACCTGGCAGTCAGCGGTTCACTCAAGTTTCCCTGTTTCCAGCGAGGTCAAGACAAGTAATTTCCAGCATGGCAGCTGCCTTTTGGCTGTCTTTGTGTGTTATAGTGTGAAGAGATGTACAAGATACTACGGAGGGATGATGGTGGAGACATTCGGTATTGATAAAGTGCGGAATATCGGCGTGATGGCACACATCGATGCGGGCAAGACCACGGTGACGGAGCGAATCCTGTTTTTCACCGGTAAGAACTACAAGATTGGTGAGGTGCACGACGGCGAAGCGACAATGGATTGGATGGTGCAGGAACAGGAGAGGGGAATTACGATTACGTCAGCGGCAACAACGGCAATCTGGAGAGGATATCGGGTCAATATCATTGATACGCCGGGCCATGTTGATTTTACGGCCGAGGTGGAGAGAAGCCTGCGCGTGCTTGATGGCGCCGTTGCACTCTTTTGTGCAGCCAGTGGTGTGCAGCCACAGTCGGAGACTGTCTGGAGGCAGGCGGAGAAGTACAGTGTGCCACGTATCGCGTTTATCAATAAGATGGATCGCGTCGGGGCGGACTTCGAGGGAGTGGTAGAAGAAATCCGTCGCGAGCTTGGCGCTAATGCTGTTCCAGTTGTCATTCCCATTGGGGCGGAGGCCGAGTTCAAAGGGGTGATCGACCTTGTTGATATGAAGGCGATCTACTATGACGATGCTCCCACGGGATCGGTTATACGTGAGGAGCAGATCCCACAGGAGATGCTCGCCCAGGCGCAAGCAGCGCGCGATCTGATGGTCGAGAGGATCAGCGAGCAGGACGATACGCTGATGGAGAAGTTCCTCGATGGGAAAGCTCCACAGCGAGAAGAGATTGTGCAGGCAATCAGAACAGCAACAATGGAGGGAAGGTTCATCCCCGTTCTCTGCGGGGCTGCCTTCAAGAACAAGGGTGTGCGACGCCTCCTTGATGCGGTCGTCGATTACCTTCCGTCTCCTATTGATCTTCCTCCGGTCATCGGAGCCTGCAAGAAGGAAAACGATAAGATCGTGCGCGAGGCGAGCGATGATGCACCACTGGCCGCGCTGGCGTTCAAGGTGCAGGCGGACAAGCACATGGGGAAGCTCACATACGTGCGCGTCTATTCCGGGATCATGCGGGTTGGAGAGACGGTTCTAAACTCCACCCGCGACAAGAAGCAGCGCGTGGGAAGGCTATTTGAGATGCACGCGAATCATCGTCAGGCTGTGGAGGATCTGCGCACGGGCGATGTCGCGGCCGTTGTTGGTCTTGGTGATACACATACGGGTGATACGATCTGCAGTATTGATCACCCGATCGTTCTGGAAGCGATCGAGTTCCCCGCACCTGTCATCGGTGTGGCAGTAGAGGCGGAAACGCGTGAGGATCGCGACAAGCTGGCCAAGGCGCTCGCTCGCTTGGCTGAGGAGGATCCGACATTCACCGTGCGCTCAGACGATGAGACAAGCGAGGTCGTCATCTCAGGGATGGGTGAGCTGCATCTAGAGATCATCCTCGATCGGCTGAGGCGGGAATTCAAAGTAGCTGTGAACTCCGGTAAGCCGCAAGTGGCGTATCGGGAGACAATCCTAAGTGCCGTCGATCACGAATACCGCCACGTCAAGCAAACCGGTGGTCGCGGGCAGTACGCGCACATGGTCTTCCACATTGAGCCCAACAAACCCGGAGCCGGATTCCAGTTTGAGGACAAAATTAAGGGTGGCAAGATAAGCCGTGAATACCTGCGGGCGATCGAGAAGGGAATACTCGATGCCATGGCCGAAGGTTCGTATGCGGGCTTCCCGATGGTCGACCTCAAAGTGGTCGTCTACGATGGCTCGATGCACGAGGTGGATTCGTCCGAAGCGGCGTTCCGTATTTGTGGGCTGATGGGATTCCGGCAGGCGTGTAAGAAGGCGGGCATGTCGCTCCTTGAGCCGATGATGAGCGTCGAAGTGACCGCTCCCGAAACATACACCGGTGCCGTGACAGGAAGCCTTGCCAGCAAGCGGGGAAAGATCATCTCCATGGACACGAAGGCAAATGCTGCCATAATGAATGCGCATGTGCCTCTCTCCGAGATGTTCGGGTACGCGTCCGAACTGCGAAATATCACAAGCGGGCGGGGAAACTTCACCATGCACTTTGAGCACTACGAAGCCGTTCCATATGCATTGGCAGAGGAGATTGTCGCTGCGCGCCGCGAAGAGAAGGGATGAAGCAGTGATAAGTGATGAGTGACGGGTGATGAGAAAGGGCGGAACGCTCTGGAACGCGGAGT
>CAZQUT010000184.1:0-2427 GCA_964596555.1 uncultured Thermotogae bacterium | reverse complement strand
AGGATCGTCGCCAGGCGCGAGATGTCTACCGCCGGCTGACCGCGAAACTCTCCAAGCAGTGGAAAGGCTCGAATGGAGCGAATCATCAATTGCGCGTGCTCGATCGACAGCGGGGCGACCCCAAACGACACGTCCTTCAGCGCCTCGACGAACGTCCCCCCAATCCCAAACATGATCACCGGCCCAAATGATGGATCGCGGTTCACGCCCATGATCAATTCCCGTCCTTCGATCATCGGCTGCAACAGGATGCGTCCATCGGCCAGATCTTCCTCTTCGATCACCTGCCCTAATTTCTCCAGCGCGACGTGCAGCTCCTGTTCATCCCTTATCCCGGTGATCACCGCCCCGTGTTCGAAGCGATGAAACAGCTTAAGGGCGTCGATCTTCGCTACCAACGGATAGCCGACCTTCGCGGCGAATTCTCCTGCCGCACTGTCATCATCGACGTAGGAAAACGGACAGACTGGAATGTGATATGCCGCAAGAAGATCCGCTCCTTGGGCAAAGGTGAGTGCCCCCTGCCCGGAAGCGCGCGCCTCTGCCACGATCCTGTGTGCCCGCTCACTGTCAGCGCTCACGTGACGGTCGATCGGCCGCCGCACGCGCCACTGTTCACTGACGCGACATAGTGAAGCTAGGGCCTCAACTGCCGTCTCCGGCATGGTGTACACCGGTATCCGAGCATCAGCGAGCCGTTCGCGAAACGTCGCCAAGTTCGCACTACGGCTGAGAGTGCAGACGAGGATCGGCTTCCCCGGGTTCTCCTCGGCAACGCGCACGATCCCTTCCGCCACCGACTCCGGCGGCTCGTTGAACACGATCGGCGGGCGGAAGATGACGATCGCCGCGTCGACCTCGCTCAGTGTCTCGTGCAGCGTGCGCTCGTAGTCAGATGAGCTGGCGGTAGCGATCATGTCGATCGGGTTTCCAAGGCCAGCCTCCGGCGGCAGGAAGGAGGCTAACCTCTCCTTGACGGATTCTGAGATCTGCTGCACATCGACCTTCACTCTCGCGCAGGCATCGGCGGCGATGATCCCCGCTCCGCCGGCGTTGGTGAGGATCACAGTTTTGTTTCCCTCCGGGATCGCGCCCCACTTCACCGCCCCCAGCACCGTCAGCGCCTCCTTAATTGACGAGACGCGGATTGCCCCACTCTGATTGAGGAACGCGTCGACGATCGCATCGGAGGTCGTCAGCGAACCCGTGTGCGAGGCAACAGCCGCCGCTCCCGCCTGTGTGCGGCCCGATTTGAGGACAACGATCGGCTTTGTCCTCCCAATTCTCTCTACGAGGCGTCTGAACAAGTGTGGGTCGGCGAAGCTCTCCAGGTACAGGAACACAAGGCGGATGTGATCATCGTTTGCCACGTGCAGGAGAAAGTCGTTCTCCGACAGCCCGGCCCGGTTTCCCAAGTTGATGAATTGCGAGATCCCCAGGCTCATTCCCTCGAAGAACTCGAGGACCGTTTCCCCTAGCGATCCGCTCTGCGAGATGAACGCAATCTCCCCATCACTTGGGAACCAACGGGAGAAGGAGGCGTTGAGCGAGACGTTTGGATCGCTGTTGATTATTCCCATGCAATTTGGCCCGACCACGTTTAGGTCGTACTCCTCGATAAGCTTACGCAGACGCTGTTCTCGCTTTATCCCGTCCTTCCCGCTCTCTTTGAATCCCGCGGTGATGATCACGAGATTCGTGATGCCACGCTGGCCGCACTCGCAGGCGGCATCGAGCACGAGATCGCGATTGATCGCCAGCACGGCAAGATCGATCCCATCGGGAAGCTCGGTGATGGAGTGATAGCACTTCAGATCATTCACCGTATCGTGCTTCGGGTTTACCGGATAGACCTTCCCAGTGTAACCGTAGCGCACAATATTGCGCAGAATCTCCCCAGCGACGGAGCCCGGCCGCGGGCTGGCTCCTACAACTGCTACGCCGCGTGGCGCGAGCAGACGTGTAAGATCTTTAGGCATGAGAACGCATCCCCCAAACGATAAGGATAATCAATCCGATAGCGATCGTGAGATCACCGATACTGAACGCCGTGGCCAGTGGCACCCCGTGTGGCAGGTACAGCCAATCCCCGAGGAAGTCAAGTCGCGTCTTCTCACTCATCAGAACAACATTTCCCCAGGCGCCTTCAGTTACGAGCTTACTCGCGATCTCCGGCTGCCCGGCGCTGGTTAACGCGTGAACAGATGAGGGCATCCTCCCTCCGTTAACGGCAATCACGAGCAGGTTGGAGATCGAGCCAGCGGCGATCACCAGGAGCGCCCACATACGGTAGTTGATGATGAAAAACAAGAACAGAAGACCGTAGGAGGCAAGATGCAGCTCGGCCGTCGCATATGGAAAGAGCGCACGCGAGGAGAAAAGCGGAAAGATAGCAAACTGAATTAGTATCGCAACACCCACTAGCCA
>CAZQUT010000183.1:0-2459 GCA_964596555.1 uncultured Thermotogae bacterium | reverse complement strand
CGTGCGAGACGAACGTCCCCGCGATCACGCTGCCGAAGTCGTATGTTTCGCTATCCACCTGGATCTTTGCTGCCGCGATACCTATCACTCCCAGGCTAAGCACACCGAGCAGCACAGCGAGCACTACCTTCTTCATGTCGTTCCTCCTCATTTAAACCTGCTCAGCCAATGAATCACCCTACTAGGTCCTTCAACAAGGATCTCCTGTTTGAGAATCTTCATCCGCTCACCCGTTCAAAACGTGCCCCGGTAGCGTTGGCTATCGCCACGAGGCTGAGCATAATCGGTACCTCCACAAGTACGCCAACAACAGTTGCCAATACCGCCCCCGACTGTAGACCAGAGAGAGATTGCCGCTGCCACTGCAAGCTCGAAAAAGTTACTTGCACCAATCATCCCCACCGGCGCAGCCACGGGTGCCTAACGTGGATTGTCCCTTGCGGTTACTCATCGGACCCGTTCTGATTCGCGGGACCGATGACACAACGTCCGTTCTTGCGCATCGTCAGCCGTTCTTGCAGTCGGGTGAGTTCAAGCTCACACACCTTACGTGGAACCACCGTGCGCAGGAATTCAACCAACGGCCGTGTATCCTCTGTCTTCTGCAGGCAGTAATACGCCCAGCGTCCATAACGATTGCTATCAAGGAGATTTGCCTTCTTGAGTGCATGGAGGTGTTTCGCCACTTGGTATTGGGGAAGGTCCAGGGCATCTACAGCTTCGCACGCACAAAGGCAGTCGTTGTGGTGGAGAAAGAGAGAGAGCACAAGCAAGCGATCGTGGTTCCCAAGTACGTGAAAGATCTCTGCCCAACGTTCTAGCATCGCGCACCTCATCATATGCCAAAGATAGCATATGCTATACAGCAAACGGCAATATGTCAACCCCGAGAGTTGTCTCATACAAGATGAGCATGAAGCCATTCCAAGAACGACCTCCTGTAATGAAGGCAGCATTAGATATGGCCCAGGTCAGCTCCCATGTTGAAGACAGCCCTTAATATAAGGCTGAGAAAGTAACGCTGGAGACCTGTCTGCATCTCAGATAGGCAGCCTCCAGGATGGAAATATCTGATGCGTGCGGCACCGCGCTACAATCAAGCACTGTGCTGCGCCTGCATCCTCGAAACCTGATTGTAGGTTTGGAAAGAGACAGCGGTTTCGTTACACTTGCCTTGATTCGGATGAACGAGACTGAGCGCCTGTATCGGATAATCATCCGAGTAATCACTGGAGACAGGTAATGGATCAGTCGCAATACGTGATGATTGTAAGTTTCATCTGGAACGTTGCGGATGACGTGCTTCGCGATCTGTATGTGCGTGGCAAGTACCGCGATGTCATCCTGCCGATGACGGTCTTGCGCCGTCTGGATGCTGTGCTGGAGCCGACCAAGCAAGCGGTCCTGGATATGAAGGCAGCGCTCGACAAGGAAGGCATCACACACCAAGATGCGCCTCTTCGCGAGGCAGCCGGGCAAGATTTCTATAACACATCCAAGTTCACGCTCCGTGACCTGCGCGCTCGTGCAAGCCAACAGCAACTCAAAGCCGACTTTGAGGCCTATCTTGATGGCTTCTCACCCAACGTGCAAGAGATCCTGGACAACTTCGACTTCCGGCACCAGATTCCACGTCTGTCCAGAGCCGATGCACTAGGAACACTGATCGAGAAATTCCTCGATCCTGCGATAAACCTGAGCCCTAATCCGGTGCTAAATGGCGATGGAGCGGTGAAGTATCCGGGGCTCGACAACCACGCGATGGGGACGATCTTTGAGGAGCTGCTTCGCAAGTTCAACGAGGAGAACAATGAGGAGGCGGGCGAGCACTGGACTCCACGCGACGCAGTCAAACTGATGGCTCGCCTTATCTTCGAGCCCATCGCCGAGCAGATCGAATCGGGCACGTACCTACTCTACGATGGGGCGTGTGGAACAGGCGGGATGCTGACAGTTGCTGAAGAGACGTTTCAAGAACTTGCGAGGGCTCAGGGTAAACAGGTTGCCACGCACCTGTATGGTCAGGAGATCAACCCGGAAACCTACGCAATCTGTAAAGCTGATTTGTTGCTCAAGGGCGAGGGGGAAGCAGCAGATAACATCATCGGTGGGCCAGAGTACTCCACTCTCTCCAACGATGCCTTTCGCGCGCGCGAGTTCGACTTTATGCTCTCCAATCCTCCGTATGGGAAGAGCTGGAAGAGCGACCTTGAGCGAATGGGCGGCAAGAAGGGTATGACCGATCCTCGCTTCAAGATCACGCACTCTGGCGATCCCGAGTATTCCCTGGTCACCCGATCGAGTGACGGACAGATGCTGTTCCTCGCCAACATGCTCTCCAAGATGAAGCACGCGTCTCCCCTTGGCAGCCGCATCGCCGAAGTCCACAACGGTAGTTCGCTATTCACAGGGGATGCTGGCCAAGGCGAGAGCAACATCCGCCGTTGGATCATCGAGAA
>CAZQUT010000182.1:0-2468 GCA_964596555.1 uncultured Thermotogae bacterium | reverse complement strand
CAGAGACATTTAGCAATTTCGGCTCCAACGTGTCCAGTTTGAGGGGTGCACTCCATACCCTTTGTCGCACTGCTTGACAACGACAAAGCGGGAAAGCAGGCTCGGAAAGTTTTAATAAAGGATCTATTTGTTGACCCCGATAGGGTTCTCTTTGTCAGTAATGATACCGATCAAGCAATCGAGGATCTGTTCACTCCTGAAGACTTTAGGAAGTGCTTTCTGTCTGAATTGGATGTAGAGCCAACTAACAGACCCAATTCTAGGCTCCTGAAGGACTACGACAGCGTACTGCTGTCAAAGCAGTACCTGGAGAAGGCGATTAGTGGCAACCTTCCCGAGCTCAAGTCCACTAGCAGGACCAATTTTCAGACGCTTGCCTCACGGATCGCTACAGCTTTTGAAGGACCTCAGCTGAAGTCGATAGGAAGTATAGAAGAGGGCAATCAGTGATTCGCGAGAACTAGGACGCCTGCCCCTCCAGCTCTTCCCAACGCGCGTAGACTACATCTTCTCGGACTTGCACCTCTTGCTGTTCCGCATGCGGTTTGACCAGTACAATGTGATCGGGGATTCGGTGGCACACACGAATCCCTTAGCGAAATGGCAACCGTCCGCTTGAGCTCGCAGCGATCAATATCTCGTAGACGAAGCCGAGACGGACAGGAACTACGCTGTTGTCATTGGGAGGAGACATGACCTATCGAGTTCACCGCATCGCAGTCGAAGAGAACACAGCGCAAGAGAAGCTGGCTACTCAGTGGCCTGAGTAGCATGCAGGTTCTTGAATCAGATGGAGGGAGAGCTTTCAACCGTCATCCCCTATCCGATTCCGAAGTTTCACGTCCCGCAATGAGCGCATCTATCGAGCTGTGCGGATTCACGAGTACACGCTGAAGGAAGTCGCCGCTATCACAAGTCTGCACTACTCAACCATCAGTGTCATCACCAAGCGAGCGAGCGAGGCAAAACACCAAATATAAAGACCTGAACCCGAAACCCTTTCCGCAAACCGCATCATCAGCCAGAGAATGCCAACCCTTCGGGTTGGTCGGAGCCACCACAATACCAGAGAATGCCAACCCCTTGGGTTGGAGCTTGGGTTTCCCTATTCTCCGGTTTCAGCTGACGTTTCGATAACCACTTCCGGGTCCCCAGGACCGGTTGCCGTTCGACTCACCGGGAGGGGCATCACCTCAGACACCAGCGCACACGCCAGCATCAACACTGCGCAAATGGCGGCCGCTTTGCCGTAGGGATCTCGCCAACCGGCAATTCCTAGACCGAGTGCACACACGCCCAGCACGACGCTAAGCATGATCCCGCCCTGAAACAGCGCGTCTGCGACCAGCGCGCCAAGCAACAAGGATAGAGCTGCGACGCCAATCCCGCCAAGCAAGAAGAAGAAACCAACACGGCCGATCGTACGGTGTCGTGCCGCCCTCGCAAATCCTCGCTTCCCCCCTTCGTCGCGATATGCTTGGGGAACATCCATCGACGACAGCACTGTCCGCACATCCTCTAGGCTGGGTGGCGTCGATCCTCGCTGCGCCAGCCCCTCATGGATGTGAGTGCGCAAGGCACCGACGATCTCACGACGTTCGCCGGGTTCGAGGTGTTCGAGGGCTCGTCCCACGTTCTTCAGATACCTGTTTATACGACGTTCTACCTTTCTTGAATTGCTCATGATATTCTTGCTTCCTATGATTCCGGACCATGGGCCCGGAGTTTATTGATCGCTTCCGTGAGGAGATCCCAATACGCGTTAAGGGATCGCAGCCGCTCACTTCCGGAGGCCGACAGCCGGAACACCCTTCTGGGCGGACCTCCCGGTGAAGGCTCGTTACGAACAGCAACGAACCCCTCCGTCTTCAGGCGAGCCAGAATCGGGTAGACCGTGCTCTCGCGGATATCCAGCCCGTCCATCTCCTTGAGCCGTTGCACGATCTGGTATCCGTGATCCTCCTGCACACTCAAGTGATTGAGCACGCACAGCTCCAACAATCCCCTACGAAACTGACTGATCCAGCTTTTCATCGACTATTCCTTTCTACGTACTACGTGCGGCATAGTACCACCGCCAATGCATGTTGTCAAGCCTGCACTGCCGGGGAGTCGCTCACTCGTGTGCAAGGGCCCCACTGCAATGTGGGGCCCTACGTGGAATTCGTGCTAAATCGTGACCAATCCAAAGGTATGGCGCTCTTCGAGCGACGCCCTTCCTTAGGATGGGCGTTGCCACAGATCGATGTGCCAGCCAGCTAGATGGCCTGACAAGCCCCTGGTGCCTTTGGGAACAGCCGGGTTTGGGGTCAGATGCTGTATTGAATGTGTCAAGGGCTGCTCAGCGAGGAGAGCAGCTTGGGAGTTCTTGCAGAACTCCTAGTCGTTTCCGATTTGTCTCTCTGAAGGATTAACCGGATTTATAGATGGCATGGGCAATGACCAGTAGTTTTCGGGCTGCGGCTGTC
>CAZQUT010000181.1:0-2481 GCA_964596555.1 uncultured Thermotogae bacterium | reverse complement strand
GTACACCCGTTTACCACCACCATCGGTCCGAATGATGTGCGAGTGACGACCCGCTTCCTTCCGCATGACATTCTCTCCGGTTTAGCAAGCTCCATGCACGAGGGTGGGCATGCCCTCTACGATCAAGGGATACCGGATAAGCTTCGCTGGAGTGGGCTCGATGAGGGAGCATCGTACGGAATACACGAGTCGCAATCGCGGATGTGGGAGAACCTTGTTGGCCGCAGTCGCCCGTTCTGGAAGTTCTTTGCGCCGATCGCCAGCGAGGTGGTGCCGCAGCTTTCCTCTGTGTCCACTGAAAAGCTCTACCGTGCGGCGAACATCGCGGAGCCGTCCCTGGTTCGCGTTGAGGCCGACGAGGTGACTTACAACCTGCACATCATGTTGCGGTTCGAGCTAGAGGAAGGACTCATCACCGGAAGGATACATACTGCTGATCTACCTGAACTGTGGCGCGATGCCATGCAGCGTTACCTTGGCATTGTTCCTGAGGATGACGCACACGGGGTACTCCAAGACGTGCACTGGTCAGCTGGCTTGTTCGGGTACTTCCCATCGTACATGCTCGGTAATCTGTACAGCGCACAGTTCTTTGCCACAGTGCGCAAGGAGATCCCCGATCTTGATGAGAAGATCGCGCAAGGGAACCTCAAGGAACTCCTTTCTTGGCTGCGCGAGAACATACACCAATACGGGAAGATATACGAGCCGAAGGAGCTGATCGAGCGCGTTACGGGTGAGGCTCCGGATTCCTCCTATTTCGTGCGTTACATTGTGGACAAGTACTCGGATGTCTATTCCTTACACTAGTCCAAAATAGGCAGCAGTCAGCCACGCATGCTGCCAACTACACGCGGCTGGCTGCTGCAATTGTTTAGGATCGCCGTCTGCGTCTATGCGTCGGGCGGCGTTCTTTTTTCTTGGCCGGGCTCAATTCTGGGATCGGCGGAGCGGCCGTCATCGCTGTGAGCGCGTCGTGGATTGTCTCCAGTTGGTAGTCGCGTGTGTCGCGTGTGACGGGGATCGTGTCGAAGACCTTTGCCTCGACGCGCAGCGCGAAGCGCTCCATCATCGTTAGGGATGAGAGTGTCCCGTGTCCGGTTCCACCTGCAGCGGCGACGAGCACCACCGGCTTGCCAGCGAGGATGCTCTTCTCCCCCTTGCTTTCGTCCTTCGTTGCTTCACAGCGGCGCAGGCGATCGATCATCGCCTTCATCGGCTCGCTCGGCTCGCCAAAGTAGACAGGTGTAATGAACACATATCCCTCTGCCTGCTCGATCATCTCCTGCAGTTTCTGGAAGTCGTCTTGCAGTTGGCAGTGGTGCTTGGTGTGGCAGGTTCCCCAGCCATCGTTGTGCACTGCGCAGCGGGAAATGCTCATCTCGTTTAGGTTGACGACTCGTGCCGGACTGCGGCTGTCGATTACTCCCTGACGGGCGGCTTCTCCACACGCGGATGTAAGGCCATTATCGTTTGGACTGCTTGTTAGAATTAAAATCTTCATACTTCTCCTCTTTATGGAAAGAATGTTCTAGAAAAGATAGTTTCCCTCTACGTGCGGGCCACCTGCTCGAAGCGAGCGATGAAGTGCCGCAACGGGCCGGAGCCCTCGGTAATTCTATATCCTGGCAGATTCTCCTTCATTGAGGCAATCTGCGTCATGCCATCAACAACTGCATCAAGGTGGGTGCGAGTGTACATACGCCGCGGGATCGCCAGCCGCACGAGTTCGAGCTTAGGGTAGATCACATGACCATCCTCGTCGGGATGAGCAAACATCACGCTTCCTATCTCCACCGCGCGTACTCCTGCTTGCTCGTACAGTGCGACAACAATGGACAGTGCGGGGAATTGCGACTGGGGAAATCCGGGCAGTAGGCCGAGAGCATCGATGTACACGGCGTGTCCGCCTATCGGCTCGATGATCGGGATCCCTTGTTCTATTAGGCCCTCTCCCAGGTAGCGCACCTGCCCGATGCGATCGCGCAGATAGTCAAGATCGAGTGCCTCGCGCAGACCGACCGCCATAGCATCGAGGTCACGACCCGCGAGGCCGCCATAAGTGGGAAACCCCTCCATAAGGATCAGCCGCTCGCGGGCGGCGGCGAAGATCTTCTCGTCGTTCATCGCCAATATGCCGCCGATGTTCACCAGGCCATCCTTCTTTGCGCTCATCGTGATCCCATCGGCGAGGGAGAAGATCTCACGTGCGATCTCAATCGGCTCTTTCTGTGCATATCCAGCTTCCCGCTCACGGATGAAGAATGCGTTCTCCGCGTAGCGACAGGCATCGATGAAGAACGGGATCTTGTGCGTGTGGGCAATCTTGCTTACCGCCCGGATATTCTCTACGGAGACAGGCTCCCCTCCACCACTGTTGTTGGTAATCGTCATCATGATGAGCGGGATACGGTCTCTTCCTACCTCATCGATCAGTGCGGTGAGTTTATCCGTGTCCATATTCCCCTTGAACGGTAGATC
>CAZQUT010000180.1:0-2500 GCA_964596555.1 uncultured Thermotogae bacterium | reverse complement strand
ATTGTGGCTCGCTATGCCTGATCCTCGCGCGCAGGAAACGAAGCGTGACCAAGCGCGATCTACTATACGCGCTTGCAGATAACGGGGCAAGATGAAAGGCAAGCCTCAATCTGCTAGTATCCTCATCAGAAACTCGTGTTGGCCGACTGCTGGCCATGAGGAGGAGATCGATGGAAGGAAGAGACGACAATTACCTTCACTTGCCTGATTTGGGCGAAGTGGATGAGGTAGTAATTGTGGAGTGGCTAAAGGGCGAGGGAGCAGCTTTCGCAGCAGGCGACGACCTCGTGGAGGTAGAGACGGAGAAGACCACGTTTATCGTCGATGCCCCTGCTGCGGGACGGATCGAGCACATCCTGCGCAAAGCAGGGGAGAAAGCACGTGTCGGTGATCGACTGGCGGAGCTCTCCTCCTAGCATGAAACGCGTTATTCACCTCGCACTTGGCCAAACCACCTACGCCCGCGCTTACGCCCTGCAGCACGAACTGCACCGAATGCGCTGTCAAGGCGAGATCGGTGATATTCTGATCACCGTGGAGCACGATCCGGTGTTCACTATCGGGCGAAGCGGCTCACGAACCAATATTCGCGTGTCAGAACAGGAGAGAGAGCGGGCAGGAATTCCGGTGTACGAGATCGAGCGGGGCGGGGACATTACCTATCACGGACCTGGTCAACTCGTCTGTTATCCGATAATCGATCTGCGGGACTATGGGCGAGACATCAAGCGTTACATCGCGTCCCTTGAGCAAGCGATGATCGACCTGTGCGCCGATTGGGAAGTGTCCGCCGACCGCCGCGCGGGCTATCCCGGGGTTTGGGTGGGAGAGCGCAAGATCGCCTCAATCGGCGTCTCCGTTCGTCACTGGGTAACGCAGCACGGTCTGGCATTCAATGTTGATGTAAGCAAGGAGCATTTTGCCATGATCAACCCATGCGGCCTTCCAATCGAGATGGTCTCCCTCGTTGACCTTGTCTCGGCGCCGATAACGATGGAAAATGTCACACAGCGGCTGCTAGATCACATGGCGGTGATCTTTGGTTGGGAGATCGTGGCAGAGAATCCAAATAAGTACTGGAGGAAGATCGATGACTGATCGCCCAGCGTGGCTGAAGGTGAAGGCACACACCGCAGCAGAAGCCGCTGGAATGCACGCAGTGCGCGAAGTGCTTTCTAAGCATCACCTAACTACCGTTTGCCAGGAGGCACGCTGTCCGAACGCGGCTGAATGCTGGGGAGCGCGGACGGCGACGTTCATGCTCCTTGGGAGTGTATGCACGCGAGCGTGTCGCTTCTGCGCCGTTCCAACCGGGAATCCACACGGCGTCATCGATGAGGATGAGCCAGTTAGAGTGGCCGATGCAATCGCCGATCTCAACCTCGCTTACGTTGTCCTGACATCCGTCGATCGAGACGACCTGGAAGACGGAGGAGCATCACTCTTCGCGGCGGCAATCGCTGAGATCAAGAGACGTTCGCCGAAGACCAAGGTCGAGGCGCTCATCCCCGACTTCTCCGGGAGTGATGAAGCCTTGCGTACGCTCATTGCCAGTGCTCCCGACGTCATCGGTCATAACATCGAGACCGTACGCAGGCTCTCCCACGGACTACGCGATCCGCGCGCCGACTATGATCAATCGCTTCGCGTTCATAAGCGGATACGAGAGATCTCACCGCGTACGATAACCAAAAGCTCGCTTATGCTTGGCCTGGGGGAGGAACGAAGCGAGGTGATTGAGACGTTAAGCGATCTGCGCGAAGTAGGCGTGAGAGCGCTGACGCTCGGTCAATATCTGCCACCATCGCACACCGCTGCCCCACTCGTGTGCTACGTCCAGCCGGATGAGTTCGCATCACTCGCGGATGAAGCACGCAGCCTTGGATTCTGCTTCGTCATGTCCGGACCGCTCGTGCGAAGCTCGTACCATGCAGCGCAGACAATCCCCGCATGCTCCGACTGATCGTTGACCTTGACCCAATTGATCCCGCGCTCGGGTTGGCTCTTGAAGAGGCGCTCCTTGCGGGCATAGGAAACGGATCGGACGACATCCTCCGCATATGGGTGAACCAGAGATCCGTGATCATCGGAAGGTCACAGTCAGTCAGAAACGAAGTCGATCTAGCTCACCTGCGAGAGCTTTCGATTCCCGTGATCCGTAGGATGAGTGGGGGAGGTGCCGTCTACCACTATCCGGGGAACCTGAACCTGTCGCTGTTTTCACGAGATGGAAGGTATCTTGGCACAGTATCTGAAGCCTACACTGCAATCGGAGGGATGATTGTAAGTGCGTTATCAGAAATTGATATCGATGTCAACGTGGAAGGAAACACTCTCCTGATCGGCAAGAAGAAGATCGCAGGTGCAGCACAAGTGAGACGGGGAAATAACCTGCTCTATCACACGACGCTTCTCGTCTTCCCATCAGACGTTCCGATCAACAGCGTCCTCCTTGCCATGCAGGGATCGTACGAACCGGATCTCGTCCCATCCCATCCGC
>CAZQUT010000179.1:0-2552 GCA_964596555.1 uncultured Thermotogae bacterium | reverse complement strand
TCAGCGGGAATAGCTCATACATCCCACCTTGTGGCTTCCCCGGCCAGAAGAATCCCTCGGCGAAAAGGTAGTCTACCGGTGGGTGAGGGTAGTGCCAATCATGGATCTCTCCTTTGACGTAGGCGATGGTGGCGAGGAATGGCGAGCGCTCGATCGCGCGACGACGGAGCTGGAGAAAGACGCCGACAAGGAGGACCACGTACGTGAGTAGGGGAATTGTCCCACCATGTATGGCAATCATGTTAAACGAGCCGTGCAGCGTCACCGCGAGGATGAACGCTCCCACGATCCACAGGCCACGCGTACGCCTGTCCGTGAGAAAACGTGCGTGGCCGAGTAGAAATCCGGCAAGGGCATTGAACAGGATGTGCCCGGGGAAGGCGCGCGCCATCACGAATACCTGTAGAGCGCGGTGGAACTGCCCGATGTCTCCCGTCTCCCACACTGAATACGTGCCGGAGAAGAGGTATGAGAAGTCTTCATATATCCCGAATCCAACTCCAAGAATGCCGAAGTAGATGGCGAAATCAAGTGGTTCAGCCAGATCTGGGAACGAGAATCGCCATATCGTCAGCGCCATCAACGCAAACTTCACCCCTTCTTCGATCGTCCCCGCGTTGATGAATGAGGCAAAGAGGGAAGATCCCTCTGGAAGTGGCACGAGTGCTTTGATCAGGATCACGGGGATTACCGCGAGCATTCCGACGACAAAGGAGATAGTGATCCTCGAAGCGGGGAGGCGGCGGAGTGGATTGCTGCGGTAGAGGAGGAAAATGTAAGCCAGGGACAGCCCCGATGCCAGATAGATCGCTTGGACAAATAGGTTCATCGTGAGATGATCTTAGGCCGACAGTGCTTTTCGATCAATTAAAGAAGTGAAGGATGTAGTTGTAGTAGAAGAAGAAGACAGGCAGCGCAAACAGCAGTCCGTCGATGCGGTCGAGCGCCCCTCCGTGCCCGGGGAGGAAGGTTCCGGAGTCCTTCACCCCTGCCGCGCGCTTCAGCTTCGATTCGAACACATCCCCCAGTTGCGCAGCCCCGGCTACTATGAAGGATGAGGCGACGATGTGCGGGAACCCCTGCCAAAAGGCGAATTCGCGCCATACCGGTGAGAAAGTAGCGCCGACAAGCGCGCCCAGGATCGTGAACAGAAAGCCACCGGCGATTCCCTCCCACGTCTTATTCGGGCTAACGTTCGGAAAGGCGTGGTGGCGGCCAAATACGCTTCCGATGATGTAGGCCCCGCTGTCGTATCCCCACACCATGAGGAGGATGATCAACGCGTTCGATGCGCCGACCGCGGGGCGATCGCCGCCACTTATGTAGATTTGATAGAAGAAGGTGAGAAGCCATGGTATATAGAGTAGTCCGAATACCCCGGCGACAGCCTTCAGGAACCCATCGCGGTGCGGTAGACTGCCGAGATAGCGCAACACCTGGTAGGCGATGGCCAGCAGGAGCGCCACAACGCTGTAGCGGCCGTTAAAGATCACCGTCGAGAACACAAGAATCGGGATCCAAATGAGAAACTCAGGTGCGGCAAGCGGGATTTGCAGTCGTTTCATCAGCTGTAAGTACTCCACCCCAGCCGGATAGGCGGCGACCAGGATGAGAATCCCGACAATCCACTGCACGTCGAAGCGTGTGCCAAGATAGAGCGTGCTGAACACGATTCCGCCGGCAATGATGGCGCTAAACAGGCGCCTCGTCAGATTGGCTACGTTAATCACTCTACCTCCTTAATTGCGCCATAACGGCGTTGGCGGTCCTGATACTGCGCGATCGCTGCCACAAGCTCGTCGGAGCCGAAGTCCGGCCACAGTGTATCGGTGAAGTAGAGTTCAGTGTATGCCGCTTGCCACAGCAGGAAGTTCGATAAACGCATCTCACCGCTGGTGCGGATGATCAGATCCGGATCGGGAATCTCTGCCGTGTACAGGGATGACGTTATCGTGTGCTCGTCGATCTTGGCGGGATCAACATCACCTGAGGCCGCCCGCTCGGCGATCTGCCGGCAGGCTCGAACGATCTCCTGGCGTGAGCCGTAGTTAAGGGCAATATTCAACACAAGGCGGGAGTTCTCCGCTGTCTCCTCGATAGCGCTGTTGACCCTCTCCCGCAGTTTATCAGGGAGGCGTGTAATGTCGCCCGACACGACAACGCGCACACGTTCCCGCTCAAACTCTGCCAGTTTCTCAGTGATGAATTGATCAAGAAGATCCATGATAAAATCGATTTCTGTGGTCGGCCGTGCCCAATTCTCCGTGGAGAAGGCAAACAGAGTGAGGTAGGAAAGCCCAAGATCCCTGCTGGCGAAGCGGATCAAACGCTCGGCAGTCTGCACACCAGCCTGGTGGCCGGCCGTGCGAGGCAGGTCTCGCTTCTTCGCCCAGCGGCCATTTCCATCCATGATTATGGCCACATGCTGGGGCAGTCCCCTTTCTTTGGTAAGCTCAATCAACGTCGACATATCTGACTGCAAGAGTAATCGTTCTCCATCAACTGGTTCAAGTTTGTTTCCTACGCTAAGCCATTCTACCACAAAAGGTGAA
>CAZQUT010000178.1:0-2552 GCA_964596555.1 uncultured Thermotogae bacterium | reverse complement strand
GATCGAAGGCCGTGGTTTTGACGACCTTCTGATCTTGGGCAGTCAACTTGGCAAGGCTATCGGTGAAGGAACTGGCGATTCGGAATTCCATCACTCCACCCGGAAGACCTTCATCACTTCGTCGCCGAGGTGATTGATGACCTTCACGGCGATACGGCCCGATTTTGGTTTGTCAAACGGTCGCGATGTGTCGCTGTGAAGCGTTTCCCACGCGTTTTGGTTGATCTCGGCCTTGAGCGTCGTCTTGAGGGCTTTGTACGGATCGTTCGCTCCGAGGAAGTAAGCGTGTCGGACGAAGAAACTCTCTTCGTTGTAGTTGGTATCGATGAACCAGCACGCAATTCCTTCGGCACTGTCGCTGCGCACTTCCCCGGTACTGGGATCGAACACGTCAACGCCGTTCACCTTCACGCGAATCTGCCCGGGTTCGCCGTTCTCACCGGCGTCAAGGATCTCGATGTCGGGCTCGCCGAAGATGACGAACAAATTGCCCTTGGACGTCTTCTTGAGATCCTCGGCCATGTGCAGGTCGGCGTTCATACGCGACTTGAGCACGGGAATGCGGCCGAGGCTGCTGAATTCGGAGGAATGAGCGTCGTAGTTGAACGCGCAGGCAATGAGCACATCGAAGTCTGCATCGCCCGCCTCACGCGCCGCGGCGACGAGATCAGGGCGGCTCACGGTGCCAAACTCGGGTCCGATGAAGATAGCGGCACGCTTACTAATCCCTTTCTCTTCGCTTCCCTCGATGTAGCGGCCTTCGGCGCAGATGTAACGCCCGGGCCAAGGGGCAAGCGAGGTGAAGATGATCTTGTCTTCCTTGTGCGCCTGTTGCACACCAGCAGTCTTTAAGTTGTCAAGAATCATCTCTGCAAAACCCGTTTCATCCTCGGCTTCGATGCCTGGTGCTTCGAGAGGATCGATCAGTTCGTCGTTCTCATCCACACCGAGTACGCGGTGAGGGCTGAGGCTTTCGACGGTGAAGGGCCCGGCGACACGGACCTTCTTCTTGTCCTCGTACGGCTTGTCGAAGAGGTATTCGTGGTCGGCCTTTGCCGCGATCGAGGCATCGACTTCTTGTTGCCGGACGATGCGCAGCCTCCACCAAGCTGCGTGCACTTCCCTGGCCTCGGCAGGCCAAGTCTCTTCTGAATCGTGCGGGATCTTCCACTCCTCCCAGCTTTGACCGAGCGCATCATTTAGCTGCTTTCGAAGTGGTTCGAGCTTCGCCTGGAACTGCTCCCAGATCACGTCGATCTCGGCGTTGTTCGCGATCGACTTGAGAGTGATGTGAGGAACTCGTTCATAGACAAACCCTTGCCGGATGTCTCTGCGAGTCGGAGCTCCGGAAGGAGTCATGAGAGCGATCTCAGCTGACTTCACTTGCCCTTCGTGACTATCGGAAAGCAGGTAGTAGGGATACCGTGCGCCCATGATGCGAGCACGCGCCAAGGCTAGAGCAACGCGTGACGTGTCAACTGTGATCCAACGCCTACCCCACTGCTCTGCAACATGCGCTGTAGTTCCCGAGCCGCATGTCGGATCAAGAACAAGGTCTCCGGGATCAGTTGCCATAAGAACACAGCGCTGTACGATTCTTGTAGACGTCTGCACAACATACGTCATGCCTAGTTCCCCACGTGAATCCAACCAGATATTGCTTAGTGGGGTGTGGCCAAAATCGTTGAGGTATCGCTTGAAGATCCGATTGCCCGCCTTCGGCAACAATCTCCCAATTTTCCAGAGCTTTCGGGTGCCATCTACGCCGATTGACCAATGCCGGTTTCTGGGGCAGTTCAAAGTAATCGTTTCGCCTAGGTGCGAAACGTCGATTGGCTTCGAGTTTTCTTCACTAAACCCCGGTGACACAATGGGCCATGTGGCGAACACCCATGCCCCCTGCGGAATAGCGCTAGGATCAGTCATTTCAACTGGAGTAAGCTTGCGGATCTGGCCACTCGGCAGCTCGAGATTCGTGTACTCAACAGCTCCCTCTTGCCCCGGGACCTTCTCTTTCAGCAGACCTCGGTACTTTGTCATATCTTTGTTCTTTCCGAACCAGAGGAGATAATCAACGGTGGATCCAAGAAACCCCGCAGTCTCGCTTCCAGTCTTCTTGAAGGCGATCATTCCCAGGAAGTTGCTATCGCCGAAGACCTCATCCATCAAGCCGCGCACTCGATGAACGTTCTCATCCCCAATTTGCACGAACACAGACCCCGATTCCGTCAAGAGGTCGCGGGCAACCGTCAACCGATCGCGCAGATACGTCATATACGAGTGAATCCCATCGCGCCACATGTCGCGAAACGCTCTGACCTGCTCCGGCTCTCTCGTGATGTGCTCGGCCTTGCCGTCCTTCACATCACGACTCGTCGTCGACCACTGGAAGTTGGAATTGAACTTGATGCCGTATGGCGGATCGATGTAGATGCACTGCACCTTGCCTCGCAACCCTTCTCGTTCCGCAAGCGACGCCATTACCTGCAGGCTGTCACCAAGGATCATGCGGTTTGTCCAGTTGGCGTCGTGCTGATAGAACTCGGTCTTGG
>CAZQUT010000177.1:0-2556 GCA_964596555.1 uncultured Thermotogae bacterium | reverse complement strand
AGGGTGATCTGCTTACCGTGGTGCGGCCCCATCGAGCCGAGGCGAAAGCCGAAGTAGACCGTGCGCCCGACGTAGCCAAGCTTGCGCAGCCTGCGGCCCACCTTATCGCACAGCCCACGCAGAACGAGAAGGGCAAGGTCGATCGATCGCAATTGCGGAGGGAGGGACTTGGAGTGCCCCACTGATTTTACCGGAGCTGCTGTGGTGTAGGGGATTACCGGCGTTGGATCGCGCCCTTGTCCAATCTCTTTTAGGAACAGGCCGTACACGCCGAATTCCTGCTTCAAATACCGCTCGGAGACACGCCCAAGATCGGCCAGCGTGTGGATTCCCACGCGCTCAAGACGCCCTTCGATCCTTCTGCCGATTCCGCAGACTTCCCCCACTGGAATCTTCGGCAAAAGAGATGGAATCTCCTCGTCGCGCAGTTGGCCGATCCCATCCGGTTTGTTGCGCTTGGCGATTAGTTTGGCGAACGCCTTGTTGGAGGCGATCCCTACCGTAGCGGTGATGTACTCGCCGAGTGCCTCGCGAAATTCATCCTTGATCGAGCGGGCCATGCCCACTGGCCCGCCGTAGCGGCGCGCCTCCTGCGTAACGTCCATGAATACCTCATCGATGCTGAACACCTCAAGTAGCGGTGTGTAGCGCTTGAGGATGGACAGGAAACGCTTCGTCGTCGCGATGTAGCGCTCCGCCCTTCCAGAGACGAGCTTCAGAGAAGGGCAGAGCTTGAGGGCCTCCCAGTTGGGCATCGCCGATTTCACTCCACAGCGCTTCGCCTCGCGTGATGCGGCAACGATGATGGAGCGCTCCTTGGGCCTTCCGGTGACGCCGATTGGTATTCCCCGCAGCGATGGCGTTGCCTGCTGCTCGACCGAGGCGAAGTAGGAGTCCATATCGAGGTGCATGATGATGCGTGCCATCTATCCCTCCACATCGATTGCTTCCAGGGTCCACAGGCTACGATTAGTATTGAGGCGAAGCTGAAACTGGTTCTTCCCGGAGTTCACCGCATAACAGAGGAAGAGCGTCTCTCCTTCTCTCTCCGGGTAGACAAGGTTTGTCGATGTAATATCGAAGCGACGCCTACCCCAGCGGAAAGCGCGCAATATGGGATGTGAGGCACCGCGCTTGTAGATGACATAGGCATCGATCGGTTCTGATACTGGTTGGTACATAATTGTTCACCACGTTCAGTGTATCAACTGAACCGCCAATCGTCAAGAGTTTATGATGGAGGATAAGCGATAAGTCGGATATGGACCGGTCAAACCGATTTCTTCTCGCCGAATGAGGCGAAGATCGGCGAGCCGTCCCACGCGGTGCAGACAGGCGTTGTGGCGGATGCCGAGAATCTCTGCAAGCTCCTTGGCCGTCGTCTCCTTGTGCTCAATGACCAATGCCAATGTCTCCCGCATTGGCGCAGCGAGCTGTCCAAGCACGTCCCAACGATCATCGAGCAAACAGAGCATCGCCAGGCGTCGGCGTTCAAGCTTGTGTGAGAGGTCCTCGGCGATCTCCAGACTCGGGGATCGCACGATAAGGTAGCGATCGCCATACTCTCCCGTAGCAAGACGTGCACATGAGAGGGCGATCGTCTCATCGGCAAACGATCCGCTCAACACCTCTACCCCATCAAGTGAGACGATAAGCCGCCCCGGCTCCGGGATCGATGCGAGCATTGCAAGGAGCTTTTCCCGAGCGCTCTTTCCTTCTAGGCGTGTGCCCAAACGCGCGCCGAATGGAGCAATTGGAAACATTAGTTCATTCATTGTGTTCATTGAACTACAGGAACGCCTCGTTGTCAACTACGGCGGAATCGATTCCAAAGACACGCCGGGGGAGGCGTACCCCAATCTGCACGCCGGGAAAATACGGTGCGTTGTACAGATCCCCCCGTTCCGCATCCATGTACAGGAGAGCCTCCCCGCTGCGTATGACGAGGAGCCCGTCCCACTTGCGCACGAGCTTGGCAATCCGCCGCAGCTCGCCGCCGCGTCCAGGATCGGAAAATCGACTCATCCCATCGTAGACGATTCTGTTGAGAGCGCTCAGATCGTTGAGATCGACAAATCCTTCGCGTGTGGATAGGCTCTGGCGGAGGCCTATTCCGGCGTCCGCTACGGCAAGGAAGATGGAATCCGTGTAATCCTGCATTGCGACCAGGCCGTGTGGATCAGCGACTTCTCCGGTGGCGTTGCTGTGTTGAGGAATGTTCTGAAACAGCTCGAACATCACTTTTACCAACGCACTGCGCGACTCAACGGTGAGCGGATAGCGATTCGTGAGGCGTTTATCGAAGGCATTCACCAAACGGGAAACCTCTTCTTCCCCTATGATGTGAGTGATCGGTTGCAGAGCATCGGACTTGCTCGAAGCCTCACTACGCCATGGGACCTTGGGATCGTTAATCTCAGCGAAGAAACCCATCGCGTACATCCAACCTCGCACATCTTTCCTAATTGGCCACTTGACATGAAGCGGCCTTCCAAGGTTCTCCCGGTGACGAAGCGAAAGAACGAGGAGGAGGAGGGCATAGGGATCGATGAAGTC
>CAZQUT010000176.1:0-2563 GCA_964596555.1 uncultured Thermotogae bacterium | reverse complement strand
GCTGATCGCTGACCGCCGTTTTGTGCTATCATCGCATGTGGAGGTGAACGCATGCGAACGTTTCTTTGCATCCCTGTAGACCTTAAAATACGCGATCACATCGCCTCTATCGCGCAGGAGCTGCGCCCACAAGTTGACGCACGCGCATCCTGGGTGCGGCCGGAGAACTACCACGTAACGGTCCGCTTCTTGGGTGAGATCGATCCTCTGCTCACTCTCGATCTTAAGGCAACGTGCCAAACAGCTACATCACAAATCCCTTCCTTTGAGATTGCGCTCGATCGGGTGGGCGAGTTTCCATCTCTTGATAACCCCCGCGTGCTGTGGGTGGGAGGCAAAGCGCCAGATCCCTTCCTCAACCTTCTATCTCTTCTCGATTCCGGTCTTTCGCAGCTTGGTTTTCCACGTGGCCACGCCGAATCCATAGCTCACATCACTCTTGCCCGCATCAAGGGTCGCGTTCACACGTCGCTGTCGCAAGTGATAGAGCAAATCAGCCAGCCGGCATGGACGCTTCATGTCGATCGGCTCGTGTTGATGGAGAGTCGCCTGACACCACACGGTGCCATCTACTCGCCGCTATTCACGCTCCCCTTTGCTGGGAGCAAAGGCAAAGATGGCGTTTGAGTACCTCGACCACATTTCGGATGTCTGCATCCGTGCGAGCGGGGAGACTATGGGCGAGGTTTTCTGTGAGGCGGCGCGGGCGATGTTTAACCTGATGGTCGACATAGGCCAGGTAGCACCGCGAGAAGCGGTGAAGGTGCGCGTCTCCGCCAGGACACCAAACCTCCTTCTCGTTGAATGGTTGGGACAATTGCTCAGCGATAAGGACCTAACTGGCCTTATCTTCTGCCGCTTTTCAGCGACAATAGAGCAGAAAGGTGAGCAGATCACACTCGTCGGATCCGCACGTGGAGAGGCGTTCGACCCATCGCTCCACGAGGCGAAAACCGAGGTGAAAGGAGTGACCTACGCTGGGCTGCGTGTGTGGGAGGAGGACGGGCAGTTCATCGCCCAGTGTGTCCTCGACGTGTAAGGAGGGAAGATGGCGGAAGAGCTGGAACTAGAACGGATATCTGAGGCCGAATGGCTCCTTCCGAAGCACGGAGAGATGCGCGCGCCGGCGCGAGTGATCGCCGATGAACTCACAATAACCAAGCTTCGCCAGGATACAGCCGAGAAGAGGGAATGGAACGCACTGCGTCAGTTGCACGATGTCGCCTGCTTACCCGGAATCGTCGGCGAGGCTCTTGCTCTGCCCGATGTTCACCCCGGTTACGGCTTCCCAATCGGTGGAGTGGCCGCGTTTGATGCGACAGACGGCGTGGTCGTCGTGGGAGGCGTCGGGTTCGACATTAACTGCGGGGTGCGACTCCTGGCCACACCCCTCGATCGAGCAGCACTCACCTCCCGTGCCAATGATGTGGCAAGGGATCTGTTCGATACCGTACCCGCGGGGATTGGCTCGGAAGGGAACTTGCGCCTGCCGATGAGCGAGATCGATGAGCTGCTGGAACAGGGAGCTTCCTACGTTATCGAACGGGGATACGGCCTTGCGGACGACATCGAGTTCATCGAGGAGAACGGTCGGATCGAGGGCGCTGACCCAGAAACTGTGAGTACGGTCGCAAAACAGCGCCAGTTCCGGCAGGTGGGGACACTCGGTGCGGGAAATCACTACCTGGAGGTCCAAGAGGTGGCAGAGATCCTCGATCGAGAAGCGGCCGCAGCCTACGGGCTTACCAAGGGACAGATCGTCATCTCGATCCACACAGGGTCGCGCGCCCTCGGACACCAGATTGGACAGGACTACCTGAAGGTAATGGAGGAGGCGAGTAGGAAGTACCACATACCCATTCGTCAGCAGGAACTGGTCTGTGCACCGATTACAAGCCCTGAAGGATCGCGCTACTTGAGCGCTATCGCTTGTGGCGGCAACTGCGCATTTGCCAATCGTCAGGTTATCGCGCACCTGGTTCGTTCGATCCTGCACCGCGTCTTCGGCATGTCTCCCTCCAGCGTACGCACGGTCTATGACATCGGACACAACAACGCCAAGTTCGAGGAACACACGATCGATGGAGAGATGCGTCGCCTGCTTGTTCACCGCAAGGGCTCGACGCGTGCCTTTGGCCCGCACCGCGCGGAGTCTCCAGCTGTCTACCGCGATGTCGGCCATCCCACACTCGTGGGAGGGACGATGGGAACTGCCTCCTACGTCATGCACGGAACCGATCTTGGGATGACAAAGGCCTTTGGGAGCGGGATCCACGGTGCAGGGCGCGCCCTCTCGCGCAAGAAAGCGGCGAAGAAATACTGGGGAGAGGACGTCAAGAGCGATCTACTATCGCGCGGGATCATCCTAAGAGCTCACAGCACACGCGGCATCGCCGAGGAGGCGCCGGGAGCGTACAAGGACGTGGAACGCGTGGTTGATGCGGCAGTGCGGTCGGGGATCAGCAGATCGGTGGCAAGGCTGGTTCCGATTATCGTGATCAAGGGATAAGCGGAATGCGGAATGCGGAATGCGGAATGCGGAATGCGGAATGCGGAATGCGGA
>CAZQUT010000175.1:0-2566 GCA_964596555.1 uncultured Thermotogae bacterium | reverse complement strand
GCGATGAACATCCCAGCCGATAAGCTTTCCGAGTGGACCGATCGCTTCCCGAAGAAAGCGCTAGTAATCCTCTACGATAATGACGGAACACTTAGCGACACGGCGGCGAAGGCATTGAATGATGAGGGCTTGTCGAACGTGAAGAGCCTGATGGGTGGGCTTAATGAGTGGATGAATGTGCTTGGGGATGAGTTCATCCTCCGCGCACCGGCAAATCAGTAAGCGGCGAACCCGGAACGCAGAATGCGGAAAAGCGATCGAAGGACCTTCATTCTTGTGTAGCGGGGCAGCTTGTCTGCCACGTTCAGGAAGCGGAGGTCGGAGTTGGGAATACCCGGAAGGGATTATGAGGAATCGATGAGCGGAGTTACACGTCAGGAGGGAGTGGAATGAGGATTGAGACGGTGGGACGAAGGGCGTTTGCAGGCCTGCTCGTGCTGGTCACCTGCGCCTTGATTGTGGGATTCTCCATCATCAGCTACGGGACGGAGCTTGTGCTCTTCTATGAGGATGGCTGCCCACACTGTGCACGCATCGAGAGCTTTCTCGAACGGATTGAGCCGGATTACCCGCAGCTCGATATCCTCCCCTACGAGATCCACGATCCAGACGCGCATGACCTATTGGGCCGCCTTCTCTCCGCCTACGGTGCGAAACTCGGCTCTGTTCCCATCATTTTCGTCGCTAACGTGGCCATGGTCTCTGATACTTTCTACGGCCTTTCCGATTCGTCGGCTGCGTCGCCGACGACGCTGAGCGGACGTGCCGCAGAGATGAAGCTCGAACAGGTGATCTCAGAGGCGATCGACTCGGATGCTCCCTCCCCATTAGGCAAGGCGAAGGAGGCAGATGGAAGCGGGCTGAGTGAGAAGCTAACAATCCCCGCCGTTATCCTTGCTGCTGCTGCGGACTCGGTGAACCCTTGCACGTTTGCCGTCTTGGTCCTCCTGCTGGGAACGCTCCTCGTGGCAGGGAAGAAGGGAAAGATGTGGCAGGCGGGATTCGCATTTATCGCTGCAATTTACGTCTCCTATGTCTTGATGGGAGTTGGTATTTTCTCGGCGATTCAGGCGGCTGGCGTGCAACGACCATTCATACTTGCCGTGTCCGGCCTTGCAATCCTTCTGGGACTGTGGAACACGAAGGATTTCTTTGCCTACGGCAAGTGGTTCACAATCGAGGTTCCGAAGCGTTGGCGGCCGTTGGTAAAAAAGATCACCGGTTCTGTCGTTTCCGTGCCGGGGGCCTTTGCTGTCGGGATACTCGACTCACTGTTCCTCCTCCCCTGCTCATCTGGCCCTTACATCGCTATCCTTGCGCTCCTGTCAAAGACAACAAGCAGATCGCATGGGATTGGCCTTCTCTTGCTTTACAACTTGATCTTCATTCTTCCGCTCATCATCATCACTCTTGCTGTGTACTTTGGGTATACGACCACCGCACGTGCTGAAAGGTGGCGCTCGGAGCGATTGGGTAAGCTTCACCTGATATCGGGTATTATCATGTTCCTGCTAGGCGCGGGGATGATCATAGCCGTACAGTTGGGATACATGTAGGAGGGAGGGATGAATGATGAGGAAGGAAACATTGTTGGTCGTACTGATTGTTCTGCTCGCGATCGGGATGGCTTCCTATGCGCAGGTGCAGACACCGTCGGAGCTGCCCGACCAGCAAGAGGCGGTGCAGACGGCATCGCAGACCGTCACTCCACCAGTCGAGACGCCGGATGCATCCGCACCGCTGATTGTCGTCTTCTATGAAGAGAGTTGCCCAAACTGCGTGCGGATGGAAGGGCTCCTCGATGAGCTGCTGGTCGGCCACGAGGATGTACTTGTCGCACGCTACGAAATCAATACCCCCGGAAGCAGCGCCCTGTTATGGGAGCTTGCCGCACACTACGGGATTGTGGCGACACAGGTCCCGGTGATCTTCATCGGCGACCAGGCGATCATCGGTGGCGGCAGGGCGCAGGAATTCAACCTACGAACAGCCGTCGGTGATTGCATCCAACGCGGTTGCCCTTCGCCTCTCGAATACGTACAGGGAGGGCAGGCTGTCTTGCGCGATCTTCTCATTGTAGGTGCGTTTGTCGGAGTATTTATCGCGCTGCTGATCTTCCAGGGGCTATAGCGTATTCCCGCGCCATAACTCCAGTGATGAGATGCGCTATACTGATACCTGGAGGTGCAAGAAGGCGTGCCAGAAGCTAGGATGGAGCAGTTTAGTAACCTATCGAACGAACGACTGATAGAATTGTTGCGTGACGTCTCGGAGAAGAACGCCGACTCAGCCTATGCGTCGCACTTGCGCGAGGAACTGATCATACGCAATATTGGCCTTGTCAAGTCGATTGCCATTTCGTTTCTCAACTCCGGAGAGCCACTAGATGATCTTGTGCAGGCGGGATACATTGGTTTGCTGAATGCGGTTGCCAACTTCGATTTGGCGCGCAGTGTCCGCTTCTCTACCTATGCAAGTTACCTCATCAAGGGAGAGATACGCCACTACATTCGCGATAAGCATTCCACCATCCGCATTCCGCAGTGGGTGCAGGCGATGGGGCAGA
>CAZQUT010000174.1:0-2572 GCA_964596555.1 uncultured Thermotogae bacterium | reverse complement strand
CGTGCGTATTCCTGGAGCATCAACAGCGCCTCCATCCCCGATCGCCGCACAACCGGACTATTGAACGGAATCAGATACGCAGCAAGGAATACGGCAACGATTCCCGAGAAAATCTTCAGTTCCTTCGAAATCTTCACTTCGTTATACCTCCGCTCAAGTTAGCCAATCTAGGTTGCGCACCTGAAGCGCTGCGATGAGACTAAGCCTAGAGCACACTTCGATTCGCATCTATCTCCACTGGTGAATGACAGCAACAAGAGCCAAATTTAGGAATGCTTTGCCCTTTGCAAGAGTGTGGACATTTCTTTCCAGGTAATCTTTATGCTTTCATGCGCCATATTGCATATAATACTCGTGCTTCTTCGTTTGTCAACTACCACTGAAGGTCGAAACGATACTCGCTTCTATTCATTGCAGCCGACGAGACACGCTCTATAATCACCACTTGTAAGAAGGAGGATCTATGCAATCGATCGACATACTGCGCCAGCTTTCCGACGCATTTGGAGTATCCGGGTTTGAGGATGAAGTGCGTGAACAGATCACCGGTCTTGTTTCACCGTACGTGGATGAAGTGAGAACCGACACGCTGGGGAATCTGTTCGCCACGCGCAAAGGGAAGGGGGACTTCACCCTGATGATCGACGCGCACATGGACGAGGTAGGGTTCATGCTGAAGTGGATCGAAGAGAGTGGTTACCTGCGCTTCGCTCCTCTGGGAGGATGGGATCCGCGCATCATCCCCGGCCACCGCGTGGAGATCCTCACCCGCAGCGGCGAGAAGCGCTGCGGGGTGATCGGCTCCGCTCCACCGCACATTCTGACCGATGAAGAGCGCAAGAAGCCGATCCCCATAGAGAAGATGTTCATCGATGTCGGCGCAACATCACAGCAAGACGCCCTCGACATGGGCTTTCACATCGGCGATCCGCTGACGATTCACTACCCATTCATCGAGCTACACGACGGTTACGTCACCGGAAAGGCATTCGATGATCGCGCCGGTTGTGCAGTGATGATCGAGATAGCACGCCGCTTGGCGGAGAAGAAGCTTGACATCAACATCGTCTTCTCGTTCGTCGTCGGAGAGGAGGTCGGCCTGCGCGGGGCGCGCACGTCAGCCTATCAGATCGACCCGGATCTAGCGATCGCGCTGGAAGGAACAATTGGTGCCGATATGCCCGGTGTCCCACAGAGCAGCCAGCCTGTGCGGCTTGGCCGTGGTCCGGCGATCACCGTCGCCGATCGCTCGATCATCGTCTCACGCAAGCTGATCGAGGCGATAGAGAGTGTGGCGGAAGATGGAGCGATCCCTTATCAGTACAAACTTCCGACCTACGGCGGGACCGATGCCGGAGCGATTCATACGACGCGAGCTGGTATCCTCGCTGGTGTCGTCTCTGTCCCATGCCGGTTCATTCATTCGCCGACATCTACAATGCGCTTGAACGACTTCGAGAATACGGTACGGTTGATGACACGATTTATCGAGAGGTTGCCAGGCCTGCTTTCGTAGCGAAGATCATCTTTACGAGGTCCTCGGCGGCGCTACGCAGGTTGATGATAAAGTCAGCGTGACAGACCGCGCCGCCGTCCACCTCGCGATAGTTGTCCCCCGATAAGAACAGCCGCTGTCCACTGATTGACACACTACCATCCGAGTCTGAAGCACCGAGGCAGGGGCCAACGCACCATGCGTGCGTGCCGTAGATACCAACGACGGGGATATTCAGTGCCGTTACATCATCTTTCTCAAAGATAAGCTCTTTCCCCATTTCCAACGAGCACATGTCGCGCAACGAGTCATCACAGAGGAGCGGGATCGGAATTTCGCCACAGGCGCTGCATGCGTAGCATCCCCCGCCGAGGGCCGGGTGATAAAGGAAGACCTTCTGAACCCTGCGTGCAGCACGCACGAACAGGTTGGGATCAGCAAGAGAGAGAAGCGCATCAATAATCGGTGACAAATCCGGATCTTGGTTGCTTAGCCCGATCGCCCATTGCGCAAGATCACCTTGGTCCACATGACGCGCAACTACCAACAAGAAGAGAATGCTCGTTCCGCCAAAGCTATGGCCAACTACAGTGAACTTCGCATCCTCGGGAAGGGAATTGATGTATGTAGCGATATTCACTGTCCAATCGACAAGGGAGACATCGTTTGGCAGAGATGGAGATAAAATCCGCTGTGGATCGAAATTGTAGGGAGCAGCTGTCATGATGCGAATGCACTCATTCCAGTTTGAGCCATCGCCAAGCCACCCGTGCAAGAGAAGAACCTGACTGAAACCAACAGCAGAGAACAGCGCCAGCAGGAGTAATCCCACCAGCGCTGTTTGATGTATCCTTGACATCAGCTTTATGTGGCTCAGGCGGAGACGGGTTCTGCTCGCTTCGCCACTATCTCCTCTCGCACGACCTTGGACAGCCGCTTGATCCCCTCTTCGATTCTTTCAGGTGTGCCCAGTGAGAATGAGAGACGCATCTCGTTTCGTCCGCGACCATCGACGTAGAATGCGTTTCCAATCACGTAAGCCACTCTATTTTCCAACGCACGCGGGAACATTTCCTC
>CAZQUT010000173.1:0-2582 GCA_964596555.1 uncultured Thermotogae bacterium | reverse complement strand
AGCGCCTCGATCTCTGCGATCGGAGGAAGATGAAAGCCGTTCTCGATTCTTGTCGTGATGGGGACAACCTTGATCCCGTTCATCAGCGCATGCCCGTAGTAGTTGGGGTAGAACGGCTCGGGGATCAGGACTTCGTCGCCGGGGTTGCACGTCGCCTGCAGCGAGAAGACGAATGCCTCACTCCCACCGATGGTAACACGCAGTTCATCCTCAGTGAGGTCAAACCCCATCCCGGCGTAGAAACCGATTAGGGCGTCGATCGTTGCGGGAATCCCGCGTGCTGGAGCGTAGGAGAGGACATCGATCTTTGCGTTACGAATCCCTTCCATGAACGAGCGTGGCGTGGGGATGTCCGGTTGGCCGATGTTCAGGTGATAGACTTCGATCCCTCGTTTCTTGGCCGCGACGGCCAGTGGAACAAGGCGTCGAATGGGCGAGCCTTTCATTTCTTGAGTGCGTTGCGATACGCTAAGCATAGTTTAAGATCCACACCTCCGGGTGAGCGGGCAGGTCGTTGTGGTTTATACTGACCTCCGCGCTGCCAATTTCCACGATATTCTGCATCCGGCTAGCAAACTTGTCCACTGTGTCGATTGGGAAGTCCTCACTCAGCACGTCTGTCTTGTAGTGCATGGGAAGGATCACCTTTACGCGCGGAAGTTGCCCCACAATGCTGGCCGCCTGCGCAGCATCGATGGTGTAGTATCCGCCAACAGGAATCATCACAACCTCTACATCGGTCAACTGGGTCAGTTGTTCTGCGCTTAGCATGTGTCCCAGGTCCCCGAAGTGGGCGAGATTGATTCCGTCGATCGCGAAGGTAAAGATCGTGTTTTCTCCGCGCTTCTTCCCTTGTTCCTCGTCATGAAAGGTAGCGATCCCCGTGAACTTGATCCCGTGTGCAGTGTGTTCTCCCGCGCCACGTATGACTTCTGGAGAACCGGCGACCCTATCGACAGCGTTGTGATCGGAGTGCTCGTGGCTCACCGTGATTACGTCGGCTGGAAAACTGGGCGCCTTGTACGGGATATGCTCGTCGTACGGGTCCGTCATTACGGTCACATTTTGCCCCTCGATGAGAAAACATGCGTGGCCAATCCAGGTTATCTTCATATCTGCCTCCTTACTCTGCTGTCTCGAGCATCATCTGCACGAGACTAGAAACATCGATCCCCGCCGCGGCCGCAGCGCGAGGAAGGTCACTCATTGGTGTCATCCCAGGATTTGTGTTCACTTCGAGGACGTACGGCGTCCCGTCGGATGCCAGGCGAATGTCCACACGGGAGTAACCGGAGCATCCGATTGCGCGGTGTGAAGCAAGGCTGATTCTCTTCACCCTGTCTGCGGTCTTTTCATCAAGCTTGGCAGGCACTATGAACTCCGTCATCCCTTCGTCGTACTTGGCCGAGTAGTTGAAGAACCCCCTCTTGGGCACAATTTCTACGAGTGGGAGAGCCTCCTCACCATTCTCTGTGCGCAGGATTCCTGCCGTCAGCTCTCGCCCCTCGATGAATTTCTCGATGAGGAAGGTACCGAACTGCTCTTGCGTCTCACTCGCTTTCTCTATAAGGGTGTCCGCGTCGGTGACGATGTGCACCCCGATGCTTGATCCCTGATTGCATGGCTTGATGACGAGGGGAAGACCGTACTGTGAGAGCGCATCCTTACAAAATACAGCGATATCCTGTTTGTTGTCGTATACGTCTCCGGGGGGCACAGAAATACTTCTATGGGAAAGGATATCCTTGGCCCGTGGCTTATCCATCGCTCGTGCGCACGCCTGTGGCCGTGAGCCGGTATACGATACTCCGAGCACATCGAGCAACAGGGCAATCGTCCCGTCCTCTCCCGCCCCTCCGTGGAGGACGTTGAACACGGTATCAATCCCCGCTAGGGCAGGGACGATGTCATCCGCGGTCTCGATGGCGAGCAGAATGGCGTTGTATCCGATTTTCCGCAGTGCTTCGGTTACATGTTCTCCCGAGAGGAGCGACACCGCACGTTCCGGGGAATCACCGCCCGCGAGAACACCAATTCGTTTATTGCCCACTTGTCCCCTCCTTACGCCAAGGAGTATACTTACACGAGTAAGCAGCAACAACGGAAGAGAGAGTGTGTACAGAGCGGTCATCTATTTGCCTTTCGAATTTGCTTGACATGCGCTGTGGCGCTTGGTATACTTCCGTTTGTAGTGACTGGTCATTGAAAAGTGGATAGCGTGGTAATGAGTTCCTCGTAAATGAGGAACCTTGTCAATTTTGAGTTAACAGTAAGGATCAAAAGCTAAAACTAAGAGAGTTTGATCCCAGCTCAGGATGAACGCTAGCGGTGCGCCTAACACATGCAAGTCGAGCGATCGAGCCAGACAGATTTTCCTTCGGGTTATGACGACTGGTGACGGAGCGGCGAACTGGTGAGTAACACGTGGTCAACCTGCCCTCTTGACGGGGACAACCTACCGAAAGGGAGGCTAATACCCGATGTTGTTCAAACCCGATGGGGTTTGTTCCAAAGACGGTCCTGCCGTCGCAAGGGGAGGGGACTGCGGCCTATTAGCTTGTTGGTAGGGTAAAAGCCTACCA
>CAZQUT010000172.1:0-2636 GCA_964596555.1 uncultured Thermotogae bacterium | reverse complement strand
GAAGAGGATAAAGATGGTCTATCATGAGCAGACGTTGCTAACAGTGGGCTTGCGAATACACATGCGCAAAAAAAAAGGAGTCTGAATGATTGGATGGCGCACGTACACCGTGTTACAGATTGTTCTTATCCTGATTGCATTGACGGTTGTCTGCCCAAATGCAATTGCAGCCCCATCTCTTATTGCAACTGAAATCCTCAATTCCCTGCAAAGCGCAACCGATCCCATCGAAGATCTCACGGCTACTATCACGATCCAGACTTACAAGGACGGCGATGTCTCCTTCACGCAACAGATGCAGTTGATGCTGAAACAACCAGACAAGATGCGTCAGGAATACATCGAGCCGGACTACCTTGCGGGGAACATCACCCTCGTCGTGGGAGATGTAATGTGGATATATATCGCCGTCACCAATCAGTGGCTGAAGAAGGACCTTGCCGATCTCTCGCCAGCTGAGCAACCGTGGCTGATGTTTCGCAATATCCTCTCCGGGGTGAGAAGCGAGCTTGATGACTACACTTTTGTGCGCATCGATGATGACGAGGAAAGTGATGTTTATCACATCCGCGGTACACCAGCAAACGATGCTGCTGTGTATGGAAGGCTCGATCTGTGGGTCGACGCCGCGACGTTCAGCCCGGTGCGACGATTGCTCTACGACACGGACGGCAACCTCCTTGTGGATGCTCGCTTCCTCGATGAAACGTTGGTAGACGATGTCGCAACGATGCCGCTGCGGATCGAGGCGTACAACGCCGACGGCGAACTACGAAACATCATCACATACACGAAGATTACACTGAACACTGGCGCGTCAGACGAAGAATTTGCTCTGCCAGAAGAGGACAATGACTGATCCTGCTATCGAGACGAAGCAGATAGTCAAAGTATTCGGGAAGCGCCGAGCAGTCGATCGCGTCGACATGCGGGTGACTGGCAGCGAAATCTATGGCTTGGTCGGGCCGAGCGGCGCGGGGAAGACAACCTTGATCCGCATGATGTGCGGTCTTGCGATCCCAACGGCAGGATCGGTATCTCTCTTTGGCCACTCTATCCCAAAAGAGCGTGAAGCGGTGGAGGAGCGTATCGGCTACATGCCGCAGGAGAGGGCAGTCTATCGTGACCTAACCGTGGCAGAAAACCTTCTCTTCTTCGGACAGATCTACGGGATGAACAGGAAGACGATCGCCGCGCGCACCGATGAGCTCCTCGCGCTAATGCAAATGCCAGACCTAGAAAAGCAGCGTGCCGACCTCCTGAGCGGAGGCGAGAAACAACGCCTGTCCCTGGCATGCACGCTCATTCACAATCCGGAGCTTCTCCTCCTCGATGAACCGACGATCGGCCTTGATCCCGCACTGCGCAGCGAGTTTTGGGATCACTTTCACGCGCTCAAACAGAACGGACGGACGATCCTGCTAACAACCCACTACCTAGAAGAAGCGGGGCGCTGTGATCGTGTGGGTATGATGAGGCTGGGCAGCCTCGTCGCCGAAGGAACACCGGATGAGCTTCGGAGGCGCGTCTCCCCAAATGGCACGTCGGTTTCGATGGAACAGGTATTTCTCGAGCTGACGCAGGCGAGCAAATCAGAAAGGAGCAACGCATGAATCGCCGCAGCATCTCTCGGATACGATCGGTCGCGGAGCGCGTCCTCCGCCAGATCTGGCACGACAAGCGCGTTCTCGCGTTCATGTTTGTCGTTCCTTCCCTCGCCATGCTTCTGTTTGGCTTCTCCTTTGCCGGCGACATCCGCGGTGTGCGGATGGCGGTCATCGATCAGGATCAGACGGACCTCACCGCGTCGATCATCGACAATCTGCAACACGACAGCACATTCAGCGTTACGCAGATCGTGACAGATGTCTCCGATCCGCAGCAGCTCCTGCTGAAAAGTGGTTATCAGGCCATCGTGCGCTTCCCGAAGAAGTTCACCAGCCTCTACTACGCCCACTTCGCAATGGGCGTGGCGACGAGCGCACAGGGGACAATCGATCTCACGGTGGACGAGTCAGATCCGCAGATCGTTGCAGCGGTCAAGATGGGGCTTGCCGATGCGGTGATGAATCTGGGTGAGGGAGGACCGATCGACATCCAAACGCGGGAGCTCTACGGAGTGACGGTGCGCTTCATCGATAGCTTCGCCCCAGCGATCATGGGGATGGTTGTAGCCATCGTGTGCACGGTCCTTACTCTCCTCTCGGTGGTACGGGAGAAGGTAGATGGCACATTCGCGCGCATCTGGGTTTCTCCGGTACGAAGGGCCGAATTCATCCTTGGATACATCGCCGCATTTGGATTGATCGCCATTGGTCAGTCATTCCTTGTCATGTCGATCGGAAAGCTTGTCTTCAACATCGTGATCAATGGATCGATCTTCTGGGCGTATGTTTGCGTGGTTCTGTTCGCCATCGGGAACGTGGGGCTTGGGGCCCTCCTCTCGGCGGCCGCGCAGACCGAATCACAGGCAATCCTGTTCTTCCCGCTCGTCATTCTTCCGTCAGTCCTTCTTTCAGGGATGATGTGGCCGCTGCAGGCGATCCCGAAACTCCTCCGACCCATCTCCTACCTTATTCCGCTTACGTATTCCAATCGCCTGTTGCGGGCAGTGATGGTCAAAGGGCTACTCCCGT
>CAZQUT010000171.1:0-2682 GCA_964596555.1 uncultured Thermotogae bacterium | reverse complement strand
CCCTCCTTTGTGGGTTTTCGTGTGTTGTTACTCAGCAAGTCAAACAACGATTCAATAGCCATTTCTTTACCTACTTTGCAGATTGCTAGAAACGCTGGGTTGACAAAACCACAGCTTCCACCAGCTACTGACACTGCTTTGCCTAGACACTAAACTCAATTAGATTTATCACCAACATGCTACGATCAGCCCCCGGTAAAACTCAGCCCGAAGCATCCCCTTCCTCCAAGAACTATCGCGCTCGAACCCGCAGCGCTCTCTTTTTACAACCTGACTGAATCTTCACCTCCTTTCACGTCTTCCCTCACCCCTCATCAAAAAACAAACGCCCCCCGATCTCTCGAAGAGCGTCTCAAATACAGCACAATAACATGCAAAACTGGCAACATCGGTTCTCACTCCCCAAGCCTGGCAGCCCGGCTTTCTTACCTACAGATCCTTGGCTTTGTGTCCCTGCTTCACAGTAGGTTTACTTTTTTCAAGGTCTAATACATGATTCATTAGTGTCTTCACGAACTGAACTTAATATATAACAAATTCGGTACCTTGTCAAGGACCAGAAATGCCTCATTCAAGAAACGCTCCAAATCAAATCATTCCCTCGCGCGGCTTATGGCCGTCATCGAAGAGGAGCAGCTCGTCCTTCTTGGTCATTCTCCTGAGCTCTCCCAAAAGCTGGAGCGCACCCCCCTAATTTGGGCTGCCTTGTTTCTGGAGCACTATGCTCCAACTATACCTCAGCTTTGGTTCGCATGTGCATCATTTCCTCCTCCCTACTAATGGTGGAATAGCAAACCTGCTGCATAAACCTTTGCCAGATGCTCCGGCATTGTCTTATCCCAATCATCCTTGAAGTCTCTCTTTCTCCTTCGACTCAGGCACTGCGTCTAACCACTATTTGTTCGGCCTGTGCAAGCTCCTTTGGACTGTGGAACCCACACCAGAAAGGCCAAATGACAGCGCATAGGAAGTTACAACCGCAACCAAGCAGAGTTCCAGGAGGGCCTTGGCGTTGGTCGCATCTAAGTAAGTACGTATACTGAATCTAAGGGCCGAATTCGTATCCCACGAGGGGGAATCATGTCCGAGATCGTCTTAGAAGACTTGACCAAGCGGTTTGGGGATGTCACGGCTGTGGATCGGCTAAGCGCAACCATAAAGAGCAAGGAGTTCTTTGTCGTTGTGGGGCCGACTGCCTGTGGGAAGACAACACTGCTAAGGTTGATAGCGGGTCTGTTGGAACCGGACGAAGGGAGGATCTTCTTCGATGGTCAGCCTGTAACCCGGTTGAGAGCGGGACAGAGAGGTGTAAGGATGGTCTTCCAGGACTACGCTCTGTATCCACACATGAAGGTCTTTGACGAGAAGAAGTACTCCAATCTCAGTTTCCCGTTGAAGCTTCGGAAGACGGAAACAGGTGCGATCAAGAAAATCGTGAACGGCCTAGCCAACAGGCTCCAGATCAAGAAGATCCTTTACAAGAGAAAACCCAATCAACTCTCGGCGGGACAGAAACAGAAAGTGGCGATGGGAAGGGCACTAGCCGTGCCACCAAAGATCCTCCTTATGGATGAACCCCTGTCAAACCTTGATCCTCAGAGCAGGCTGCATGCCAGAGATGAAGTAAGAAAACTCCATGATGAGCTCAAAGTGACGATCGTCTACGTGACTCACGATCTAGCTGAGGCCTTCACTCTGGCTGATAGAATGGCAGTGATGCGAGACGGGTCCTTCATCCAAACCGGAACCCCTCAGGAGATCCAGAAGAAGCCTATTGATGATTTTGTAGAGAGCTTCGTCCATAGCTACAAAGAGCTCTCCAAAGGGCTCTTTGACGCATGAAGTTCTTTCTCCTCTGGCTAGAGTGTAAAGCTTGATAATCTACTGTTCTCAAGCATTACGAACGTGCCAAGCTAATCAGGTTTGAAACGGTGCGTCCAGCAAACCCAGTGCCAAGGGCCGGGTAGGTTTCCACGGTTGATGGTCGGCTGCATGTCGCCGCCCTCTTGTCCGATGTGTTGTCTCTGCGCCCCCCTTTTCTCGGGTAATGTCAGTGCCAGTGCCGAGTCTTCTCTGACGCCGGCAGATCTCCTAGCGTTGATACGGCCGATCGCGGAGCTTCTTTCGCACACCGTAGCGTTTAGCCTGTCGTCGCCATCCAATGTTCCCCACCGATCCTGGTGAAAAATGGGGAGATGAGACCTATTGAGCGGTCGAGCGCTTTCTTTAAGTCGCTCAAATACCCACCGAAGGTTATAGGTGTGACGTAGGCTACAAGATCGCTGCCCATTATCTTACGCGTAACTTCACGTGCAGCATCGTCAATTAAGGAAATCCCTGGGGTCTGTAGCCAGCAACCGAAGCATCCCACACAAGGAGCGATGTCAATATCGCGCAAGATGAGATTCTCCGCCTCCCACCGCAGCGACCGTAGCTCCCGCATGACGGTCTCTCCGATACCGTCAAGGTGTTGAGTATTAGTGCCTACTCCATTCAACACAAGCGCCTTGACTGGTGTCCCTCCTCTCCGCATGAATCTTACAGGCTACAGCGGGGAGCGTGCCCAAGGCAAGCACATAAGCAATACTCAAGCTTGACTCCGATTGCCCTGCTACTGAATGTTGCTGCTGGCAAGTGCAGCGTGATCCACAGCAGTTGTCGAGATCTTGCCAGCGCCGCGCG
>CAZQUT010000170.1:0-2691 GCA_964596555.1 uncultured Thermotogae bacterium | reverse complement strand
GCAATCTGCATCATCTCGATTCCCTGCGAGACATGCAGGAGAAGCCCACGTCGTGACGAACCAAGACTATCAAACGCCCCGGCCTTGATGAGTGCCTCCAACGTGTCCCGGTCGACGCCATCGACACGTCCGCATACGTCGAAGAAGGACGAGAAGCCATCCACGCGCACAGCGAGAATCGTTTCAATCGCCCCCTTGCCGACGTGCTTGATCGCCGCCAGGCCAAAGCGGATCCGGGAGTCAGAGGTAGGGGTGAAGCTAGCCTCGCTCTCGTTGATGTCTGGCGGAAGGACCTCGATTCCCATTCGACGGCACTGGCCGATATAGGATGCTACCTTGTCCAAATCACCCTGCACGCTCGCGAGCAGACTAGCCATGAAGTGCGTGGGGTAGTTCGCCTTGAGGTAGGCAGTCCAGTAAGAAATGAAGGCATACGCGGTCGTGTGCGATTTATTGAACCCGTAGCGCGAAAACTTCTCCATGTCGTCAAAGCTCTGCGTGGCGACCTGCTCCGAGATGTCGTTCTTCTTACATCCGGCCATGAACTTCTCGCGCATGCTCACCATGATCTCTTTCTTCTTCTTTCCCATCGCCTTGCGCAGGATGTCCGCTTCCGCGAGAGAGAAGCCGGCCAGTTTCTGCGCCATAAGCATGATCTGATCCTGATAGATTGGCAGGCCGTAGGTCTCGCCCAAGACCTCGCTCAGGCTCGGATGAGGGTAGGTGATCTTCTGGCGACCATGGCGACGCTCCACATAGTCATCGGTCATCCCGCTCTCCAGGGGTCCGGGGCGGTAGAGGGCGAGGAGTGCAATAAGGTCCTCGAAGCGATCCGGTTCCACTCTCCGGATCAGGGAGGTCATCCCCGATCCTTCTAACTGGAATATTCCCGCAGTCTCGCCGACGCGTATCATCTCGAAGGTCTTTTCATCATCGAGTGGAACCTCATCCAAATCGACATCGATCCCAGCGTGCGTCCGCAGCGAATCGCACGCCTCATCGAGTAGCGTGAGATTACGCAATCCCAGGAAGTCGAATTTTAAGAGCCCAACCGCTTCGACGTCGGTCATGTCATACTGGGTGACAATCTCGCCCTCACCCAGCCGTAGAAGCGGAACGATCTCCTGCAGCGGACGCGCAGCGACCACAACGCCGGCGGCGTGGGTGGATGTATTGCGCGTCAACCCCTCCAAGCGCAGGCCAATGTCGACAATCTTCTTGATCTCAGGATCGCCTTCGTAAAGCTTGTGCAGCTCAGCTACCTGCGCGACGGCAACACGAAGGGTGAGGCCATAAGGGATGAGCTTAGCAAGGTGGTCGGTGGTGCCGTACGATGCACCGAGCACTCTTCCGACATCCCGGACGACGCTGCGCGCCGCCATGCGGTCGTAGGTAGCGATCTGCGCGGTACGATCGCGGCCGTACTTATCCTGGACGTAGGCGATCACCTTGTCACGCCCCTTGACGCAGAAATCGATGTCAAAATCGGGCATGCTCACGCGCTCCGGATTGAGGAAGCGCTCAAAGATTAACTTGTAGCGCAACGGGTCAACGCGCGTGATACCAATGCAATAGGAGACAAGGCTTCCCGCCGCCGATCCTCGTCCCGGCCCAACGGGGATGTGCTGTTCCTTCGAAAAGCGAACGAAATCCCACACAATGAGGAAGTATGTAGCATACTTCATCTTCTCGATCACCGACAGCTCGTATTCCAGCCGTTCCTCGACGGCAGGAGTGATCTCCTCGTACCTCTCGCGGGCACCGTCATAGGCAAGCTCGCGAAGGTATGAGTCGGCGTCTACTCCATCTGGAAGAGGAAACGGGGGGATGGCCGTGTTGCCGAACGCTATCTTCATGTTACAGCGATCAGCGATAACGCGCGTATTGTCGATCGCCTCCGGAAGGTCAGCAAATAGCTCCTCCATCTCGGCAGCACTTCGGAAATGGTAGCCGTCACCATCGAATTTCATGCGGTCATCATCGGTGATCTTCTTGTTGGCACGGATATTAAGCAGAACCTCATGTGCCAGGCGATCCTCTGGTGTTAGATAGTGGGTGTCGTTCGTTGCGACAAGCGGAAGATTAAGATCGCGCGCAAGCGCTACAAGTTCACCTCGCAGCCGCTTGTCCGTCTCCGTGCCATGGTCCTGCAGTTCGATGTAGAAGTTCCCTGGACCGAAGATATTAGCGTACTCCAAGGCAGCAGTGTGCGCAGCGTCCCCTCGTCCAGCCAGGAGAAGGCGCGGGATCTCACCGCTCTGGCAGGCGGAGAGGGCAATCAGTCCCTCATGGTATTGTCGCAGCAGTTCTTTGTCCGCGCGCGGCTTGTAGTAGAACCCCTCTGTTTGCGCCAGACTGACAATGGAGACGAGATTAGCATACCCGCGTTCATTCTCCGCAAGGAGCACGAGGTGGAAGTACTTCGCACCGTTGCGGACCTTCCTCTCGCGCCTGTCACCCGGAGCGAGGTAGATCTCACAGCCGATTATCGGTTTTATTCCACGGCGCTTAGCCTCACGGTAGAACTTGATCGCTCCGCCCATCACACCGTGATCCGTGATGGCAAGGGCGTCCATCTCATACTCCTCAGCTCGATCCAGTAACGCTTTGATCTTGCACGAAGAGTCGAGGATGCTGTACTCCGAATGGGTGTGGAGATGAACGAATTTGACCGTCAAGTTCAGTCTCCTT
>CAZQUT010000169.1:0-2711 GCA_964596555.1 uncultured Thermotogae bacterium | reverse complement strand
TAGCCATTACTCCAAACCAAGACGCTGAACTACTTCCTCAAATGGCTCGCCGCGTTCTTCACTGGCTACGGCTTCCTTTTGGCGCAAGAACCTGTTGCGGATGGTTGCTCGGATGGGTAAACCTTCATCAGGATCACCAACCAACTCTAGTAGTTTCTGCTCGATGATGGTTTCTATCATCTCTTGAAGTTCGTCCTTCGTCATCTGCGCTACTGTAGTCATACTATTCGCCATAGATCCATAACTCTTTGTTTGTAGCGGCGCCCAACGACTAAGCTAAGCCGCCCGCGTGTAGCGGGTTGGCTTGAGCGCCTTGTTAGCAGGTATCGACTGACGCCTGCGTCTTCTCAAGCCTTCTGAGCAACTCGGTCAATTGGGCAACATACTCTCGCTGATGCCCTTGCGCCGGGAAGGGCAGCACATATCTGGGGCGACCAGTCAGCCCTGCGTCCTCAGCGGCCTGAACCACGTAACGTTCGATGGCCTTCATGACTGTAACAATCATCCTTGGCTGAAGCTCGCGTATGGTGGCAGCAAGACTTGATATCCCACATTCTCGGGCCGCTCGACGCTCAGGTTTGGAAAGTCTATTCACAGGGTCCCGACACAAATCAGCGAGATAGAAGCCTTTGTCTCGAAAGGCTTCCAAGAACTGAGATGCACCACCGAACTCGCCGAATGCTGACTCAAACACTTCCCGCGTGTACCGCGCCAGGTTCGAGTCTCCGCAGTAGAAGAAGGTACCATTGGCGGGCGGCGACTCCCCCACGAATAGCACGAGGGTGTCCGATGGTTTGTAGTCCCGCCGTTTCGATTCGACTGATTTCCGCACCATCGCCATCTCCAGTGCCTGCTAAGTTGTCATTCTCCCCAAAATTTCCCTCTTACAGGGCAATCACTCTCCCGACGCTGCGCATTCTATGAGTCCATAGCTGTAATATCAACAAAACCCAAGAAGCCTGGAGCGAAACGTAACAGACCCCGGTGAAGTAGAATTTCACAGGGCAGGCAAGGTGCTGCGCTACATAAACGTGCACCTTACCCTCATTAGGTGTTTCTCGTCTTGCCAATCCTTGCTCCCTTCGTGTCCTTCGTGCTCTTCGTGGTGAATGTCTCCTGACGTTTGATCGATTCGTTATTCTCACAAGCAAGAGCAGGTTGCGTAATTGGTATCCTTGTTGTAGCCTTGCTGCATGAACGTCAAGGTTGTTGCCACCAATCGCAAGGCCCGCCATGAGTACGATATCGTCGACACGATCGAGGCGGGGATCGTCCTTGCCGGAAGCGAGGTGAAGAGCCTGCGCGACGGGAGCTGCTCGCTCCAGGATGGGTACGCCGTGATCAGAGACGGTGAAGTGACTTTGCGTGGTGTGCACATCGCCCCGTACAAGCAGGCGTCGATGTACAACGCCGAACCCGATCGCGATCGGCGGCTCCTCCTCCACAAGCACGAGATCATGCGCCTTCAGACGAAGGTCAAGGAACGAGGGCACACCCTTGTCCCACTTCGCGTCTACTTCAGCAAGGGGCATGCTAAGGTCGAATTGGGCCTGGGAATAGGGAAACACACCTACGACAAGCGCCGTAAGCTGCGTGATGACGACGAGCGACGACGCACGCAAGAGGCGATGAAGCGCTACAATCGTGGGGAGCGCGTATGACGATGGACATCCGCCGTGAGCTGGAAGCGCGTGAACGTAGGGAGCTTGCACCATATGCGATGCTGAGCACCGCCAGTCGTGGGCGGGAGTGCCCGATCGAACCCGACCCGATTCGCACCGTGTTTCAGCGCGATCGTGACCGGATCATCCACTGTAAGGCGTTTCGCCGTTTGGAGTACAAGACACAGGTGTTCGTCAATCACGAGGGCGACCACTACCGCACTCGCCTGACACACTCGCTTGAGGTGTGGCAAATCGGGCAGACTATTGCCACCGCTCTGGGACTGAACCTCAATCTGGTGGGAGCGATCGCCCTCGGGCACGACCTTGGACACACACCCTTCGGTCACTCGGGGGAGGATGCCCTTAACTCTCTCCTTCCAGAGGGATTCCGCCACTACGAGCAGGGTGTGCGTGTGGTTGAGGAACTCGAGGACTCCTACCCCAATCAGCCGGGTCTCAACCTGACGTTCGAGGTTCGCGAGGGGATCCTCAAGCACGTCATCTGGAAGATCGTGCTCGATCCCGATCGCTTTTCTCACCTCGAGCCGACGGTGATGCCATCGCTTGAGGCACAGGTGATCAACATGGCAGATCCGATCGCGTTCATCAGCCACGATCTCGATGATGGATTGCGCGCTGGAATCCTCAATGAAGCCGATCTGCGCCGGCTGAGGATCGCCAAGCGCCTGAGTGCAGGCAGTGAGCGCCCATGGCCGCGCTTGGTGATCCCGCTCCTCGTTAATAACGTCATCCAGACGACGAAGAAGCGTCTTGCTGATTTCTCCATACGATCGGCTGCCGATGTACGTGAGCGCCCGGAGCTGATAGTCGATTTCTCCCCTACGATTAAGCAGGAGAAGGAGGAGCTTTCCGCCTACTTGTACGAGAACTTCTACGATGACTATCGCGTGCGGCGCATGCGCAAGCAGGGGATCAGAGTCATCGAGGAGCTCTATCACGTATTCATGGACGACTGGCGACTCCTTCCCACCGCGGTAACTGTTGCACAGCGCGACGAACTGATCAATGCCGATGCTGATCGGCGCT
>CAZQUT010000168.1:0-2734 GCA_964596555.1 uncultured Thermotogae bacterium | reverse complement strand
TGTTCGGAGAGATTGCCCCGCGCATCACGGATTCCCTCCCCGGCCAACCGCGCGCGATCCTGTTTGAGATCGACCTCGATAAGACCCGCCAGTTCTCACGGGAACACGAAACGTTCACACCGCTTCCACGTTTTCCGATGAGCAAGCGCGACCTGTCGCTGCTCGCGCCGATAGATCTTTCCGAGGGGACGATCCGGGAGACGATCTCATCGGAGAAAATGATCGAGCAAGTGCTCCTGTACGACCTGTACCAGGGGGAGCAAGTCGGATCTGGCCAGTGGAGCCTCACCTATGAGGTCTCTCTTCGCGCAATTGATCGAACCCTCACGGACGAGCAGGTCACAAAGACGATTGCCCGCGTGGAGAAGAAACTGGCGAAGATCGGCGTCAGTTTGCGATCATAAGGCTATGACATGAACAAGACGATCATCGCGCGCACTGCTGCTGAGATGGAGGAGATCGGAGCGGACCTCGCTCCCATGCTCGCCGATGGGGTGGTTATCTCGTTCATCGGTCCGCTGGGCTCGGGAAAGACAACACTAGTCAAGGGTCTCGCACGTGGGCTGTTAGTCACCGACATCGTGATCTCCCCCAGCTACCTCCTGGCACGCGAGTACAAGGGAAGGATATCGCTGCATCACATTGATGCGTACCGGGTATCGACCCTGAAAGAGCTTGCGGAAGTGGGACTCGATGAACTCCTCCCGCCGACAAGTGGAGTCACCGCAGTGGAGTGGCCATCGCGGGTGGAAGGGATCGTCGATCTGAGTGACATCGTCGTCAGGATCGAACTGCTCGACAACCAGGCTCGCCGAGTGGAGATCTCCGGAGACTGAGCGCTCTTCTTGGCGTTCTGCGCACCTTAGCTTGGGGTATGAGCTTTTCCTCACGCTAGTTTGCTGTTGCTCGCTCAAGGTCTGCCTGCATGCGAACACTCACAGGCAGGGCCAAGGTCGCTAAGAACTGCTGCAGATTTCCTTCTTCCCTGATTTTTCTGCTTTCTTGGCGTCCTGTCTGCGAAAGCTCGGCAACAGAAGGGCCTTTGCGTTCTCTGCAAGAGAAGTAGCTTTCGTGGCAGACGAAAACGTGGCAGACAAGCTGCACACGCTACAACAACACAAGGCTTGCGAACCGATCCAGGATCATGTTCTCTCCAACTCTTCTGCTTTCTTGGCGTCCTGTCTGTCAGAACACGACGCCAGACAGGCCTTTGCACCTTTACGTGAATCAGGAGTCTTTCATCTTCACTCCTTCGTGCTCTTCGTGTCCTTCGTGGTGAGATAGTGTTTTGCCTTCGCCTGAGGCACAAGCACTCTCTCACGCCCGTTCGCTACGCTCACTCAAGATCGCCAAGATCGCCAAGAACAGCTTGTCTCATTCTCTTTGTCATCCGTCCTGTGCGAACCTAGATTAGAAGTCACCACCCACTCGAAACCACAAGGAACCTCTTTTCTTCTCTCTCATCACTCATCACTCATTACTGATCACCGCTTTCCGCGTCAAGCCAAACACCATCTATCTTCGCGCCACACTCCGGACAGTGCCCTTCGCGTATCATGTTCTCTCGCACAAGGAAGCCTCGTCTTTTGATCAACACCTTCCCACACTCCGGGCAGCGGGTATCCTCACCCTGCCCAGGTGCGTTCCCCACGTACACGTAGCGCAGGCCAACCTCACGCCCGATCCGCTCCGCCTCTGTGAGCTTATCCAGTGGAGTCGGAGGGACATCGGTCATACGATAGGCAGGGAAGAAGCGGTTGATGTGCCAGGGAATAAGCGGCGATATTCCGTAGATCGCCTCGGCGGTCCACCGAAGCTCGTCCGTGCCGTCGTTCAACCCAGGGATGAGGAGCGTGGTCACTTCGGTCCACACTCCGGCGCGAGAGAAGCGCTCGATCGACTTGAGAACAGGGCGCAAGTCGCCCCCCACAACATCGCGATAGAAGTCGTTTGATATCCCCTTCAGATCGATATTGATCCCGTCTAGATGGGGGGTGATCATGTCCGCCGCCTCGGGGGTCATATAACCGTTCGAGACGAAAACGTTGCGCAGCCCCTCTTCGTGTGCCAGCCGCGCTATATCAAACGCATACTCGAAGAAGACTGTCGGCTCGGTGTAGGTGTAGGCGATCGTCTGGCACCCGCTCTCGCGTGCGCGAGAGACGATCGCCTCCGGGGAGACGTCCTCCCCAAGGACACGCCCGTCCTGCTCTCGCGGATATTGAGAGATGCTATAATTCTGACAGAACTGACAGGTGAAATTGCACCCAACTGTGGCAATCGAGTAGGCGCGCGTTCCCGGAAGGAAGTGAAAGAGAGGCTTCTTCTCGATCGGGTCGACGCTGCGCGACACAACGCGCCCGTAGACAGTAGTGTACAGAGTGCCATCGTGGTTGATTCGCACGTTACATAGGCCACGCTTGCCGGGAGCAAGCACACAGCGGTGCGCACACAAGTTGCAGCGCACACGCCCATCACCGATCTTCTCGTAGAGAAGTGCCTCGTGCATCGCAGATCACCGCTATATACTAGCACCGTTTCCCGCAGAGAGCAATCTCATTTTCGCATCCTACATGTCCCCGCGTCTCCGTGTCTCCGCGTCTCCCTATCCCCACGTCGCTCATGTCCTGGCATTCCGCACTCCGCATTCCGACTTGCATCTCTCATTCCTGTCCCCGCGTCCCCGCGTCTCCTCCTCCCCCCTTCCCTTTCTCTTTCCCCTCCGGTTTCGTAC
>CAZQUT010000167.1:0-2756 GCA_964596555.1 uncultured Thermotogae bacterium | reverse complement strand
TGTGGGAGACAACTTCATTCTTGATAACGACCCAGCACCGTAGTATCCTTTTGTTGGTGATGGCAGTCGTCTGGTCTGTACAAACGTTCTGCCTTGATTAACTAGCAGTACGGAGGTGATGGAGATGGAAGATCGAGAAACAGGTACCGTCAAGTGGTTTAATGACAGTAAGGGTTATGGCTTCATCGAGCGCGAGCAGGGTGAAGACATTTTTGTTCATTTTGGAGCGATTCGCGGTGAAGGTTACCGTACGCTGAAGGAAGGACAGAAAGTAGAGTTTACTGTTGCTAGCAGCGACAAGGGTCCACAGGCGCAAGACGTCGTGGCCATTTAGTAGTAGCTAATAACTTCATTTAACATGACACGGCACGCCTCTAGGTGTGCCGTGTCTTTTCTTCCCGTTGCCAAGAAGTGCACGGGCAATGCCGAGAAGCGACTCGTCCTGATTTATCCCCAGGCTACACTCGGATCGTCTTCCATGTTCCCGTGCGAAACTTCGCGGCCATTAATGAGGACATAGTTATCCAGTATGCAAGCTCGCCCATCCACGCACCGGTAATCCCCAAGTGTGCGCGAATCCCTAGCAGGTAAGCAATGGGAAGGTAGAAGAGCGAGCAGACCAGCATCTCCGCGAGCATCACGTAGCGCGTGTTCCCAGCCCCCTGCAGCGACTGTTCGAGGACCAACGAGATTCCACCGAATGCCTGTGTCAGGCCAAGAAAGATGAGTGGGGTTCGCCCGAGGGCAATTACGGCAGGGTCTGACGTGTAGATCATGAATATGAACCTCGGGAAGGCGACGAACAACAGACCAACTGCAGCCATCAGGTAAGCAGCAAGTTTAGCCGCGTCCCAAGCGAAGATCTCCGCCTCATCCGGTTTCTTCGCCCCAAGGTTCTGGCCAACGAGCGTCATCGCCGCCACACCGATCCCAATCGCCGGCATGATCGACAGGCCAATGACCGAGCGGATGATGTTGCTCGCCGCAAGCTCCAGCGTTCCAATCCGGGAAACGATTGAGAAGAAGACAAAGAAGCTCCCGTTGGACACCAACCTCTGTCCCATCACTGGTGCAGACAGGCGGATAATCGGTCGAACGCGAGAAAGGGCCTGCATGAAGTGACGATAGAGCCGGTAGACCTTGCGATACTTCGGCATCAAGCTGATGAACAGGAAATACGCGGATCCGATCGCTGTAGCTATCGACGAAGCGATAGCCGCGCCAGCTACTCCCATCTTGGGAGATCCCAGGTTCCCGAAGATGAGCGCATAGTCAAGAAGAACGTTGGATACCGTAACCAGGATCGCCGACACCAACTGCTGTTTGGTATCCCCAATGCCGTTGTAGAAGCCGCGGTAGACCATGTTCAGCAGAAGAAAGACGGATCCAAGGAAGCGATAACGCATGTAGATCGCTCCGAGGGAAACGACATCGCCCTGCTGCGAAAGGAGCGGCGAGAGGATCTGAGCGATCACTCCGCTGGATAAGACGAGCGGCACTCCGGCCAAGAGCGCTAGCATGATCCCAGCGTTTAAAACCTGCCCGCACTGCAACAGTTCACCCTCGCCGTAGCGCCGTGCAGTGAGCGTTTGAACTCCGATCCCGATCCCTGCAATGGAGAAGACTATCGCAAAGTAAGCGACGCTGCTGATTCCCGCCGCAGCAAGCGGTACCGATCCGAGGCGCCCGAGCATCGCTGTATCGACAACGTTAAGCAGGGTGATGGAGATCATCCCAAGAGCTACCGGATACGCAAGAAGGATCACCTTGCGCACCCGCACTGGATGGGGTCGCATCCTTTGCCACAAGTGTGAAAAACTACTCAAGTCTATCCCTCCTCCAGCATGATCTCCGGATGCTGCACGCTCCCAGTTTGTACCAACAGCACACCCGCAACTGCAATCGCTGTTCCGAGTCCCTTCAAAACGCTTAGTCTCGTCCCCATGAGCAGCACCTCAGCAAACAGGGTTATCACAGGGATGAAGCTCGCCGATGCTGCGACCTGCGTTGCCGACAGACGTGTGAGGGCGTAGTACTGCGCCAAGAAAGCACCAGCAGAACAGAGGACGCCGAGGAAAAGGATCTCTGATACCTGCATCGCGGTGATCGTCGTTACCCAGCTCCAGTTATCGGTCGCCGCCAGCGGCCCGAAGATCAGAAGAGAGAACAGGAACTGATAGAACGTTAGCTGCAAAGGAGTGATCCGCCGCAGAACATCCTTTATCAGCACGGTGTGCACTGCCGCGCACATCACTGCCCCGAATACGAGAACGTCACCAAGCACCCTTGCCCCTGGTTCGTGCAGCCCAGAGACGACAAGGAGAAATATTCCTCCGTAAGTGACAGCGAGGCCTAATCCCTTTCGCCACGTAGCGTTCTCCTGGCGCTTGCCCAGCGCGATGATAAGGACAACCGTGGGAATAGCGGCGATGATCACCGAAACATGGCTCGGCTGCGTATTTGCAACGCCAAAGGTCTCAAACAAGAAGTAGCCGATGGGACTCAGAAGTGCCAAGCCAGCAAGGACGGCAAGATCGCGCCGGGAGACGGCAAGTGCCCGCATTGCTCCTCCAATTATGCCAAGCAGAATGGTGGCCACACTGAATCTGAGGAAGAGGAGGGTGAAGACAGGCACATGCGAAACCACATCCTTGATCGCCAGGAAGGAGAGACCCCACACGAGCATCGCGAAGCCAAGGGCAAGGTAGACGAACACAGAGCTCTTGTCGCTAAGCATCACCCCTCCCTCTTTCCTG
>CAZQUT010000166.1:0-2785 GCA_964596555.1 uncultured Thermotogae bacterium | reverse complement strand
TGGATCTCATCGGAGCAGATAAACAAATCGTGACGCAGGCAAATTTGTCCCAGCTTCTCGAGCTCCTCGTGATTGAATGCGCGCCCCACCGGGTTGTGCGGGTTGCACAGGATGAACGCCGAGCAGTTTTCGCTTGCTGCGCGTTCCAGGTCGTCGAAGTCGATCTCGTAGTGCCCGTCTTTTTCATGCATTAACTCAGAGAATCGTGGTTCTAGCCCGGCATGCTTGGGGACATCGAGGATGGGGAAGTAGATCGGCGGCTGGTAGAGAAGACCAGTGCCCGGTTTCCCGACAGCTTGGATTGCCAGGTTGAATCCAACTGACACGTTTGGCAGAAACACGAGGGCGTCCGGTTCCACATGCCAGTTGTAGTGACGTGCGATCCAGTCAACAACAACCTCGTGCAGCTGTGGCGATTCCTGTGGATACCCGAATATTCCGTGCCTAACGCGTTTCTCCAGCGCTTCGATGATCGCCTGAGGAGAGCGAAAGTCCATGTCCGCGACCCACATTGGGAGCACATCATCATCGAAGAAGTTCCATTTGATACTATCAGTGCCGCGTCGCTCAATAAGTTGGTCAAAATCGTTGTCAGATTGGGTCATGGTTTGCGATCACTTTCCTGGTATGAAGATAGCCCGTGAACTGTAGCCTGGTGCCCAGTATCATCGATCGGTCGTGTGCTGGCAACGGGATCAAGTTTCTTCGGTGCTGTTGGATGAAAGATAGGACGAGGCGTAGACGGTTGTCCGCGTATCGCCCTAAGTTAGAGCAATCATCAGCTCTCTACAGGGTAATCTCCAGCACGTTCAGCACCCTTTCAGATAGTGGTTAAACCAGGACACGATCTCGCTTAATCGGCGCAGGCGATGATGCGGCTTCCCGTTTCGCGACAGGTTGTGGTTCTCGCCATGGAACAAAACGAGCCGACTCTCCACTCCGTGATAGCGCAAGGCGGTGAACATCTGCAAGCCCTCCGCCATGTAGCAACGGTAATCCTCATCGGAGTTGATGAACAGCGTCGGAGTCTTTGTTTGGTGTGCGTAGCGCAGGGGGGAGTGCCACCACAGCTTATCGCTTCCTCCCTCCTCCCACGGGGTCTTTCCCATCTGGTCCTTGTTGAACACGTAGCCGATGTCCGTGGTGCAGAACTTGGAGATCCAGTTGGCGATAGAGCGCTGCGAGCAAGCGGCGCGGAAGCGATCGGTGTGGCCGATGATCCAATTGGTCATGAATCCCCCGTACGAGCCACCGAGTACGCCCAGGCGCTGTGGATCGACAAACGGAAACGCGTCAAGTGCGTGATCGACCACCGCCATCAGGTCATCGTAGTCTAGCGTGCCGTACTTCCCGCGCACATCGGCAAACTCATCTCCGCGTCCGGACGAGCCGTGCGGGTTGCAGTAGATAACGGCGTACCCCGCTCCCGCCAGGACCTGCATCTCGTGGAAAAATACGCTTCCGTAAGCCCCGCGTGGGCCGCCGTGCACCTCAAGGAGCGTTGGATAGCTCTTGCCTTCCTCATATCCAGCCGGCTTCATCACCCACGCCTCGATCTTCGTCCCGTCCTTGCTGGTGATGAAGAACGGCTCGGGGTTGGAGACGGTGCGCTCGACACACGCATCACTGTTGAGATCGGTCAAGCGTTCCTCGCCATTACGACCGAAGGAGTAGATCTCCTGCAATAGGTCGCCGCGCAGCCCGGCATAGAGAATCGTATCCCCGTGGACAGCGAAGGAATCGATCGTCCCGGGTAGATCCACGACTCGTTCCACTTTGCCACTAGGATCGACAACGTCGAGGTAAGAATTCCCTCCTTCGGTGACCGTTAGGTAGAGCACTCCACGATCGACCTGGGTAATCGGCCCGCTTCCATAGCGGCAGTCAGAGCCAACCGAGGTCCCCACCGAGCGATCCCACCCAGGAGTAATGCTGCGCACTTCTCCGCTTGCAACGTCGAAGGTCAACACCTCCCGGCTCTGCCCACGGCCGTAGCGTTTCATGTCCGTTCCGAGCACGGCGAGCGTTGTATCAGAGAGGAAACGCACCTCTCCCAGGGCGTAAGTGTTACGTGATAGGCAGCGTGGCTCTCCCGTGGCGAGATTGTAGATCCATAGCTCATCGGTGATCGGCGCCTTACCGGGGAACCGGCGGGCGACGAATGCCACCTGGTCACCGCTTGCATCGAACGCCTGCATCTCAAGTTGATCCTCGGTGAGATCCTTTGTCGCACCGCTTGCAAGGTCAAATGAGAACAAGTGTACGCGCCGCTGGTTGGTGAACCCCTTTTCGTTCTGCCAGAACGGGATCTCGTCCAGGATTTCGTAGTCCGCCGCGTTCTTGTCCTCATCCGTGGTGAGGGGGATACGCGCGGTGAACAGAAGAGTATCATCAGCGATCAACTCGATCGCTTCCACATGATAGGGAATAGTAGCCACTTTCTCCGCCTCTCCCCCATCGAGCGTGATTTGGTAGAGAAAGCTTTCGTCCACGCCCTCCTCCACGCTCTCTTCTCTCTTAGACAAGAACAGAATCGCTGAGCCGTCCCTGTTCCAGACAAATGGGCCATCCGTTCCGGCCGTCGTCAAGCGGCGGGTGCGGCGCGAGTCGAGCTCGATGAGATAGGTGTCCGAGCGATAGTCGTCCCCTTCCTTCGTTGCCTGGCGCACGCGAAACGCCGCATGCCGGGCCTGGGGATCGATCTGCACGGACGACAGAAAACGATACGACAATAGGTCTTCGATCTGCACTGGCTTCATAGAGTGGCTCCTTCTTAGCGAGTATG
>CAZQUT010000165.1:0-2805 GCA_964596555.1 uncultured Thermotogae bacterium | reverse complement strand
ACTTGTCCACGCAGCACGTGCAGCGCTATGATAGCAGTGGAGGTGATTGTTGTGAAGGAGTTCTCGTTCACTATTGGAAACTGTCCGGGGAGCCTCGTGGAGATCGCCGAGGCTTTGGGAAAAGAACACGTCAACATCGAAGGGATCGCTGGATCAACCGTGCTGGAGGAAGGAGTAATCTGCCTTGTAACGGATGACCCCGGGAAGACGCGGAAGATCCTGCAAGCAGCTAACGTCGACTTCGAGGAGAACGAGGCGTTGGTCCTCGATCTCACCAATCGGCCAGGGGAACTTGCGACACTGCTCGGGCGCATGAGTAGAGAGAAGATCAATGTTCTTTCCGTCTACGCGGCTGTAGAGAAGAACCAGGTCATCCTGACGGTCGATCAGGCGGAACGGACAAAGGAGATCCTCCGCATAGCGTAGAGAAAGGGGATGCATACGCTGGATACCTCGCGTAGCAATGGTAAGATGAACGCAGTGACGGGTAATGAGTGAGCAGTAACGAGGCGATCGAGCGAGGTCGATGCTGTTGATAGCTTGTTACGCCTCAACGTGGCAGACAAGCTGCACACGCTACGAAAACCAGGATTTTATGTAGCGTCGGAGCCCTGTCCGGATCCCAGACAGGCGGTCTCCGACGTTGCGCTTGTCGGCTTGCGCTATGTCTCAACGTGGCAGACAAGCTGCCCCGCTACACAACTACGAAGTGCCCGAAGATCACGAAGGAGTCAAGAGCGAGGGAAGCCATATGAATTCGGAGTGCGCAACTCGGAACGCAGGCTAGAAAGGCAATACCCAACGCAAACAGACCCAGTGCTGTTCACATCCGCTCCACTCTTCGTGTCCTTCGTGCACTTCGTGGTGAATTTTCCTTTGTGTTGACCCTGCACAAGTCGTTCAATCACTGATCAGCATCGAGTGGGATATGCACCTTTCCGTACACGCCATCGTAGCCAGGGGTGATGTCCACGCTCCCTGACCTAACACGTGCGATCCCCTGCAGTATGCGCGGAGGGACACGGCCCTCCATTTCCTTCTGCGGAAGGTCAAGCAGGATACGAAATTCGTCTCCGAATTCCTCGATCAACCGCGCGTACTCGCGGGAGACTGTCTTTGTCTTCACGCCAACTCCCACAGCTTGGGATATGATCTCCTCCAGAGGAACGAGGCTGCGATAAGGAGGACGAACGCTCAGCCCATGCGCATCCTGCCGGTCGGCCAAGTCCTCCACTCGGTGCAATACTCCAATCGTCAGCGGCTTTCCGCACACGGGGCAGATGTTGTTAAGCTTCATCGCCTCGCGCGGGGAGAGGGCGACGCCGCACTTGCGGTGACCATCGTAGTGATACTTCCCCTCTTGTGGGTAGAACTCTATCGTCCCCAAGAAGCACAACGGATCACGCGTCTTCATCGCCTCAATTACGGCGGTATAGCTGGGATCGGGAAGATCGAACAGCGTCGCCTCGCGTCCCAGCTTGCTTGGGGAGTGAGCATCGGAGTTCGAGATCAGGGTAAGGCCATCAAGAGCTGACAATCGCCAGTTCATCGGAGGATCGCTCGATAGGCCCGTCTCGATGGCGAAGATGCGCTTCGTGTACGCCCCAAAACAGTCTTCAAGGGAATCGAATCCCGAGCGCGAGCCGAAGACGGAAAACCAAGGCGTCCAAACGTGTGCTGGAATGATCTCGGCGCTCTCCTCCGCATTCCATACGACCTCCGCCAAGTGTTGTGCGGAGATACCAAGTATCGGACGCCCATCGGAGGCAAGGTTTCCGATCAGGCCAAGGTCGTGGTCGATCCGCTCTACCGATTCAAGCGATGGGGCGAGAACGAGCAGGTGCACCTTGCGCACTCTCCCATCTTGCTTCCAAATGAGGCTAATCTCACTGGTGAGCATGAAACGCACGCCGCCGTAGCGATACAGACCGTTCCCGTCGGGCACAAGACCTTCCTTCAGCTCCTTCAGCCACTGCGGGTGCGTGAAATCACCTGTTCCAAGCAGGCCGATTCCTTTGACCTTCGCCCAATGAGCAAGCGATTCCAGGTCCATCCGTGGACTGGTGGCACGGCTGAAACGTGAATGAATATGCAGATCAGCGATCAGACGCATCTGACCTCATTGGGACAGGCTGAAAGATCTCTGGACAGTCGACGGTGAACGACTCAACAGCAACGGTCGCGTAGAAGATGCGGCTTGAGTACTCCTGGGCCTTCACGGTGAATGCCGCTCGCTCACCTGGCTCCAGGTCGTTGATCACCACTGTCCCATCGGTGAGTCGCAGCCCGTCAGCATCGTAGAACTTTGCCTTCAGCGTGACCGTTGGCAGGATGTAGGCAGACCGATTCGCCACCTCCCCCATTACTTGCACCGGGAACCCCAAGGTGAGGTTCCAAGTACGGATGAACGCCGCTGGAGTGACCTGCACATTCTTGGACACCGTCCCCGAGACACCACGATCGTCAGTGACGACGAGAGTAACAAAGTAAGTACCTTCTTCTGCGAAACGATGGACCACGTCACGGTAGTAATCATCGATGCTCGTTCCATCATCGAACTGCCAGTCGAACCTGATGATATAGTGGCCCGGTATCGTCGTGGAATGGGAGAAGAAGTGATAGTCGAGGACACTGTTCTCCCCGTCGGGGCACCATGTAAAATCAGCAATCGGCCGCACAACCGGACCGAAGCACGACGAACTGATAAGGCCGATGACAACGATAAGCAACAAAACCAGAGTCCTCTTCATTCTTCCTCCCTCTTCTCTGCTACTGTAGACACACATCCCCCAATGAGCAGGGCTC
>CAZQUT010000164.1:0-2818 GCA_964596555.1 uncultured Thermotogae bacterium | reverse complement strand
CGGAATCCTTCTTGCTTGAGCCCGTCTAGCAGATGAATCGACCGGCGAGTGATTGTGATCTTATCTGCGCTGATCTTTCCCGAAGCCGCTAGGCCGCGAGCAATCGCCGTCCCCAGGTTTCCGCCACCGATAATCGCAACACGCGCCGCCATCATTTTCCTCCCACATAGTTCGCCTTAAGAAGCTCGTTCAGTTAAGCTCGCTCAAATGAGCACGCTCAAAGATACCAACCTGGCGTGCCGCCGACAAGAGCGAGGAAAGCGTCGGCAACCTCCCTTGAGGCTGCTTGCTTAAACAGACGGGCTTCTCTTGGTATACTCTTCCCACCTAGCCAATCGAGAAAGGAGCGATCGTGAAACATGCATTATTTATCCTGCTGATCATCGCCGTTGCCGCATGTGTTTCTTACGCTGATTCGAGTTCCCCGGATGTTGCCCCAGTGCAGCCGAGCTTTGTGCAAGCGAGTTTGGCTGGAAGCGGCGGCTTCTCCGCTTCGGCGGTGTTGTGGTTCTCCGGGACGGACGTTACCGCGCAGATCAGTGGAGTGATCAGCCTGATGGGGGATCTGATGATCGGAGATACCAAAACGGCGATTCATGCGGAGGGAACGCTGGATGGGAAAGCAAGTGGTAACAGCAACACGCTAATCGGAAGCGGATGGGCAACGTTCTCTGCCTATGGGACGCTCGCATCAGGCGATGCCTCGGGCGAGGCAATCATGCTCCACGGAGCGATAAAGATCTCCGCCGATGACGTCGAACTCTCCGCGGACACTGCCGGAAGCGGCACGGGGAGTCTCTATATAGTACTTACCCTGCTCGATCAGACGCTGCGCCTGCGGGGAACGGTGATGGGCACTGCGGGTGGTGGGTTTGGCATCCCGGATGATCCACAGACGATGCAGCTTGACGCGACGGGACCGTTTACGTTTGCAGTTACCACCCGTGATGCAGTTCTGGAGAATGGGTCGGATCTGGAGGACTCCGACACTGACGACTTCTCTTGGAATACCGCGGAGTGGACACAGGAGATACGCAATCAATTCACAACGGTGATGCAGGAGGAATTGGAATGAGGATAATTCTTATCGGTGCGGGGATGATGGGACAGGCGATCGCCTACAACCTTGCCTCGCGCGGCGAGGTGGAGCAAATTGTGGTTGCCGACAGAGATCTCTCTCGTGCTGAGATGATCGCCGAGCGCCTGCGCAACACGAGAATCGTCCCAAGAAGGCTTGATGTCAGCGCTCCGCGCGCGGTGCGCGAAGCGATGAACGGGTTCGATGTCGCCATCAGCGCCGTCCCCTACTTCTTCAACCTCAGCCTGGCACAGGCGGCCCTGGAGAGCGGTGTCTCGTTCTGTGACCTCGGCGGGAACAACAGCATCGTCGCCGGCGAACTCGCCCTCGATGTGCGGGCAAGGGAGGCGGGAGTGACGATCATCCCCGACTGTGGCCTAGCTCCGGGGTTGGTGAACATCCTCGCCGCAGCCGCGGTGGAGGATCTCGATGATGTCGAGAGCGTTTCCATCCGCGTCGGTGGCCTGCCACAGCATCCGCGACCTCCGCTTGGCTACCAGATCGTCTTCTCACCACACGGGCTGATCAATGAATACATGGAACCGACGACCGTGCTTCGCGATGGAGAGATCGTTACCTTGCCGTCACTCACTGAGTGCGAAGAGATCTCTTTTGCTTCTCCGTACGAAAGACTGGAGGCGTTCCACACCTCCGGTGGGAGTTCAACCCTCCCGCAGACCATGTATGGCCGTGTGAGGAACCTCGAGTACAAGACGATCCGTTATCCCGGGCACCTGGAAAAGGTGAAAGCGATGGCCGACCTCGGCTTCTTCGAGAACGATCCGCAGGAGGTCGATGGTACGGATGTTGTTCCGCGGGCGCTGAGTGTGCACCTGTTGCGCGAGCACCTGTCCTTTGACGAGCCAGACGTTGTCTTGCTGCGGGTGAGCGCGCGCGGAACGATCGACGGAGAGCCACGCGAGATCTGCTACGAGATGATCGACAACTATGATGCAGCGAGCGGACTTTCGGCGATGATGCGCACCACCGGGTTTCCGATCGCACAGATTGCATTCATGCTTGCAAACGGAGAGATTACGACGCATGGTGCGCTCCCGCAGGAGACGTGTGTCCCAGCGCAGGCATTCCTCTCTGGCCTACTGGCACACGGATTGCGGATAGAACGAGCGGTGAGGAGTATATGAGCGAGCTTATCGGCTTTGACATGGACGGGGTGATTCTCGACTCCGATCGCCCCGGCGATACCTGGTTTCGCGACTCGTTTGTGCACACACTCAGCGACTTCGGTCTTGCGCCAAGCGAAGAGAACATTCGCGCCCTGTACATCAGCAGCATGCGTGATAACTCAGCCGTGGTATGCAAGAAGCTCGGAGTTGACGAGCCTCTTTTGTTGTGGAAGCGGCGCGATGAAAACTACATCGCCTACAAACTTGATGCGCTCAATCGTGGTGAGATCCAGCTCTTTCCGGATGTTGCCGTCCTCAGTCAACTGAGCGAGCGTTACCCGCTGGGCCTCGTCTCCAACTCGCCGCAGGCAGTCGTTGACCGCGTCATCGAACGCTTCTCGCTGCAGCGCGTGTTCGGCGTGTGGCTCGGTCGTGGCGACACACTACCCACACTGCGATTCGCCAAGCCATCCCCTGAAATGCTCCTTACGATGATGGATCGTCTCCATGCGACGCACGGCTACTACGTGGGAGACAGGCAGGAGGACACAGACGCCGCGCGTGCGGCAGGTCTCATCCCAATAAGAATCTCCCGCGATGACGACGATGGCGA
>CAZQUT010000163.1:0-2837 GCA_964596555.1 uncultured Thermotogae bacterium | reverse complement strand
CGGACAGCCTGTTCGAAGTAGCTGGGCGGCTTGCCGTTCGCGTACACGCTCATGTTGATGATGTCCGCTCCGTTGTCGACCGCATAGTCGATTGCCTCTGCAAATTTCTTCCAGTCTGACCCGTAGAACAAATTATGTGAATCAAGGAAGCGTAGATCCATGAGTTTTGCTCCCGGTGCAACACCGACGATTCCCTTGTCATCCGGCCAAGAAGCGATGATCGATGCGACAAACGTCCCGTGCCAATGGAGCTTTGAGCCAGTAAGTGAACTATTGTCGTTGTCGCGGAAATCCCATCCGTGGACGTCGTCGATGTAGCCATTCTTGTCGTCATCGATGCCATTACCGGGGGTTTCGCCTCTGTTCGTCCACATGCTGCGAGCGAGTTCCGGGATACTGGTATCGATGCCTGAGTCGATCACGGCCACAACCACCTCGTCTGTGCCGTGCGTGGTTTGCCAGGCCGTGGGCGCTTTGATCTCGGAAATTCCCCAGTTTACCGGTTGCTGGTACACCGTGTACAATCCCTCCCCCTCGAGATGCTCAGGTGGGGCGAGTGGAAGGTTGATTGGAACGATGCGAAACGCAAGCGACTTGGAGATGAGGGATTCAAGACCGGCATCGAGGGAGATCTGGAGCAGATAGATGCCTAATTTCTGAAACTCCCAGCGACTGGCAGCGGTCACGGAAATTGTCGTCTGCGCTGCGACAGAGAACGAGTCGATCGTGAGGTCTTCGATCGGAGTGCCTAACCTGTCAGTCAACACAGCTTTTCCAGTTATCCTCTCTAGCTGCTTGTCAGTGGCATTCCGAAACTGAAATGTGACCTCAAACGGAACCAGATTCTTTATCTCGATTGCGCCCACTGTGACTGTTTGGGATGAAACATCTTGTGCCGTAGCCAGCGGGGAGATTCCCGCTAGCAAGGCTGCGGACAGGACAATACAGCCGATCAAGATCGCTACCCGACGTTCACCGCACTTCATATTTGCTGCTAACCCCGGTCATCTTCATGGGGAGCGCGCACTTGTCGTAACACTTCCTCCAATTCTGGCGTTTCCTCACCACTCCAGCCGGTGGCCCTGACGACGATTGTGAAGGAAAGACCCGTTTCTGCCTTGAGATCCGCGGCCTGATTGGTCAGACGTTCCGCCGCTATCTGCGCACCAGCAGGGGGGGTCTCGGGGAGGAGTGCGACAAACCGGTCGTCGCTGGCGCGGAACAGCGGATCGACTGTCCGGAGCTTCCCCATCAGGAAATTGGCCGTCGCTAGGAGGAGCCTTTGCTTGTCAGTTTTCGGAAGTTCCTCGATTTCACTGATGTCGATCACGAGGATCGACGTCGGATGGCCATAGCGTTGCCCCTTCTTCATCTCTTGGTCGAGCAATTGTTCGAAGTACGAGAACGTGTAGCTTCCGGTCGCTTCATCCAGGATGATCATCTCACGCAACGCGTGCTCGTGTGATCCGAGCACTTTGGTCATCAGATTAAACACGTCGATGAACCTGGCAACCTCATCACGGACCCTGACGCCGGCCTGTCTGGTCGGTCCTGGGGATACCTGCACATCATACTTCCGCTGGGATATGCTCTCGGCTGCCGTCGCCAATCGGAAGATTGGCCGCGTGATGATCGCGTGCAGGATGCCGTACAACAGCAGCCCCAGCACGAGAAAGCCGACGAGGGAAGCCAGACCCAGTTGCCAGGAGAGCTTGGTAATGTAGCTTTGCTGCTCCGCAAGGGACATATCAACCGAGACGACACCGACAAGGTCCGCATCCATGAACAGCGGATAATCAGCGCGCAAGTACTCCTGCCTGCCGATCCGGGCTCGCGATACCTGCACGTCGCGCAGGGTGAGGAAGGCGGCCTGTTCGTCTTCGGATAAGATCTCCCCAATTGTGGACGAATCGGTGCTCGCCACCACACGCAGTCCTCTGCCTGTTATTCCGGTGACAGTGATCCCCACGATAGAATCGTACCGTTTCATTAGCGCACTGATGTCCGACTCAAGCTCATCTGAGTAATACAAAATGTAGGCCTTCTCCTGTAGCGACTTGGAAACCACGCTGGCTACGCTGCGGGCTCGTTGCTCGTATATCCCCGCGATAGTTGTGTAGAGTGTGGTGAACGACAACCAGGCGAGGACGCCGATGACCACGAAGGTGATGACGAACACCGGCACAAGAATCTTCGCTCGCAGGGAAGATCGGTAGTAGATGCTCGACCCACAAGCACTCATCCCTCGCCGCAGACCACGGCAGATTTGCCCTAGAAATCCTCTCTTGCGTTGTTTCTCATCGCCTGTCTTCTGCAATCCCATCCAAATCTCCTCCACTTATTGCTCAATCAGCCCGTGTTGCAACATGAATGCTCGCGCCGCGTCTTTTGGGTCGCTGTGCAACAATCTCACCTTGCTCACCAAGGAATGCAAGTTATCCGTTGTAAGAAGTGGCCGCAGCAGTTCTTCCACTGCGCCGATCTCCGGCTGGGCGTCGATCATCCCTTGCGGCACAAAGAATGCCGTACGAGATACGGCAAAGACTCCCTGATCATCATCCAACGCTTGAAATCCCATCGTTGTTAGCGTCTCTTCGATGCTGTGGACGATCCCTGCATTCGCCGTGCCTAGCTTGAGCCCGGTCTCAGTCTCATCCACCCCATCGGTCCAAATGACATTATCTTCCGTGAGAGAAATGTCGTATGCGGATGCAAGCGACTTGAGCTCTGTCTGGGAGATCGTCTTCTGAACCATGATGGTCAGCGGTGTGCCTCCATCGGCAAGGTACGCCGCCAGATCGGAGATTGTATTCCCAGGGAGGCTCCCGGCGATGTCG
>CAZQUT010000162.1:0-2854 GCA_964596555.1 uncultured Thermotogae bacterium | reverse complement strand
GCATTGTCTCTCCTTTTCGCATTTTCGTATTCTGCGAAAATCGTACTCCTCTTGTTTGGCAAAGTTAATTCGCGCTGCGAGAGAGAAGCAATTACCGTCGCCCGTTCGCCTTGCTTGCTTACGACGCGTAGGCAAAACGAGCCGTCAGCCGTCAGCCATCAGTGATCAGCTCGAAGCATTGGATTGCTAGCCCTGTTATCGGCTATTCCTTTCGGAATCTTGGCAATTGCCTTTCTTAGCGTACTTTGCGCCTTTGCGTGAGTATGCTTGTGGACCTATCTCAAGCCGTCGGAGACCTGTCTGCCTCCCTGGCATAGGCAGGCAAACTCCGACGCTACGCAAGAAACTTCTGCGCCTTCGCGAGAGACCGCTTCTCACATAGTTCATGGCCCATAATCCATTATTCCTCTCACAGCTCTGCGTGAGGATGTGTTGTCTCATCACTCATTACCCATCACTGATTACTGCCTGTCCCCTCGCAACGCCCGCTTTCGAATCCTATACTTAGAACTGCTATGCGAAAATCCACACCGATGATGGAGCAGTACCTGCGGCTGAAAGCAGCGCATCCTGATGCGATCCTCTTCTTCCATCTAGGCGATTTCTACGAGGCCTTCTTTGAGGATGCGGAGATCCTGTCGCGGGAGCTGGATGTGGTACTCACGGCCCGCAGCGGAAATCCGATGGCTGGTGTCCCCATTCGCCGGGGCGAGGCGTATATGAACAGGCTCCTGAAGCGCGGATACAAAGTAGCGATCTGCCAGCAGATGGAGGACCCCCGCAAGGCGACTGGCCTGGTGAAGCGCGAGGTCGTCCGGGTGATGACCCCTGGTACGACTATCGATGAGGGAACGCTGGCAGCGGGTGAAAACAACTACCTCTGTGCTCTCTGCCTGGGAGAGAAGAGCCACGGCTTAGCTACTCTCGACCTGTCGACCGGGGAGTTTAGCTGCACGGATGCGCAGGATCTGGAGGAGCTAGCAGACGAGGTAAGTCGCTTAGCGCCAAGCGAGCTTCTCCTGCCAGAAGAAACTCCTGATCAGCTGAAAGAAGCTCTCCCCAGTGTGCTTATTACACCCGTGGATCCACAGACGTTTGATGCCTCTCGAATTGAGGGAACCAGCCTGGGGCTGAGCGAAGCGGGTCTGCAAGCAGCAGGTGCGATCCTTACTTACGTCAAGGAAACGCAGAAGCGTGCGGTGGAGCACATTCGCCCGCTGGAACCATATTCCCTGCGCGACCACATGGATCTTGATCCGTTTACGGTAAGCAGCCTGGAGCTGGTGAAACCGCTCCGCGAAGGGCAGGAACGTGGCACTCTGCTACATGTCCTCGATCGAACAGTGACCAGTATGGGACGGCGTCGCCTACGACGAGCAATCCTTGCTCCGTTGACCGATCGGCAGAGGATCGAAGAGAGATTGGACGCTGTCGAGGCGCTTACGCAGGACGATCTGCTAACGGAGGAACTTCAATCGCTGATCAAAGATGTGCATGACCTGGAGCGCCTGATCGGAAAGCTGGGAACGGCACACATGCATCCCCTTGATCTTCTCCGGCTGCAGAAGACGCTGACGCAGGTGCCACTGATTGCCCAGAAGCTGGCGATCAGCAGTGGACGTTCACACACGCTCGATGCAATCCAACAGACGCTTGCAGACGACAAGCTTGGCCCATTGTGCGAGGGTTTTGGCTCCATGCTCGTTGAGCAGCCGCCGGTTGATGCGCGTGATGGTGGCCTCATCCGCGATGGCTACGATGAAGCACTCGACAAACTGCGTAACAAAGAGCGGGCTCTTCGCGCGCAAGTCGCAGCCCTGGAGAGCACAGAGCGCAAACGCACAGGCATCTCATCGCTTAAGGTAGGGTACAACCGCGTCTTTGGCTACTACATCGAAGTCACCAAGACGCATCTTGACAAGGTGCCGCCGGAATACGCGCGGCGCCAGACGCTTGCCAACGCTGAGCGATTCGTCACTGACCAGCTCAAGTCGTACGAAGAGCAAATCTCCCTTGTGAAGGAGCACGCGCTATCGCTAGAGATCGAGCTATTTAATCAGGCGCTGAAGCGCCTCGCCTCCGAGATTCCGGTCTTGCAGTCAATCGCGGACGCGCTCTCGCAACTCGACTTCTTCTTATCACTAGCAAGCATTGCCCGCCACAACGGCTACACGCGTCCGCATTTCACCGAGAAGCACGAGATCAGTATCCGTGGTGGTCGTCATCCGGTGGTTGAGCAAGTAGAGGAATTCGTCCCGAACGACCTCGTCCTCGAACAGGAAAAGGACCTGGTTATCCTCACCGGTCCAAACATGGCCGGCAAGTCGGTTTATCTCAGACAAAACGCGCTGATCACTCTGATGGCGCAGATGGGATCGTTTGTCCCCGCGGCGGAGGCGACGCTTCCAATAGTAGACCGCATATTCGCCCGTGTAGGGGCAAGCGACATGCTCATCTCGGGGATAAGCACGTTCATGATGGAGATGCTGGAGGTAGCGACGATCCTCAAACGCGCCACCAGGCGCAGCCTGATCATCCTCGATGAGATGGGACGCGGAACGAATACGTTCGACGGAGTGTCGATCGCTTGGGCAGTGGCGCGTGAGCTAGCCACACACGTGGGGGCAAAGACTCTCTTTGCCACTCACTACCAGGAGCTAACACGCCTTGCAAGCGAGGTCCCTGCGATCGTCAATCAGCACGTCGCCGTGAAGGACCTGGGAAAGGACGTAGTCTTCCTGCACCGCGTAGAGGCGGGCGTGGCTACGGGGAGCTACGGCGTGCACGTTGCCCGCCTGGCTGGCCTTCCCAATCGCGTTACGGAGACTGCCGATCGCATCCTAAGCGAGCTATT
>CAZQUT010000161.1:0-2858 GCA_964596555.1 uncultured Thermotogae bacterium | reverse complement strand
TTGGTATACTGCCTGGGAGTTCTCTTGCAGGCATGTTCTTGCGGGGATTCAGATCAATCACTCTTAGGGGGGATCGCAGATGGGGCAAGCGAGGAACATCTGTCTTGTGGGGCATTCCGGATCCGGCAAGACAACCCTCGCCACTTCGCTTTTGACGAAGGGTGGCGTTAAGGATCAGATCACGCTCGACGCATCCGCGGAGGAGAAAGACCGCGGGTACTCGATTGACATGGCGTTCGGATCGTTCGATGTGAAGGGTACTCGAATTACCCTTATCGACACCCCGGGCGGAGATGAATTTGCGGAAGAGATGTACAAGGCGGTCCCGGTGGCTGACCTTTCTATCCTTGTCGTCAATGGCGAGAAGGGAATTGAGGTTGTCACAGAACGCGCGTGGGAGATCACAGGCGCTGTTCACCGTCCGACCGCAGTGTTCGTGAACCACATGGACAACGCGGACGTCGACTTTCCCATGCTCATCGCTTCGTTGCAGGAACGTTTTGCAGGGAAGTTTACCCCGCTCGACTTCCCAATTCGCGAGGGAGGGTCATTTGTCGGTGTGGTTGATATCCTCGCCAATCGTTCCTTCTACTTCGCCGACAAGGCGAAGAAGGAGATTCCTTCGGATTTGCAGGGCACGATCGATGAGTGGAGAAACTCCATGTTGGAAGAGGTCTCCGCTGCCGATGACGAGTTGATGATGAAGTTCCTGGAGGAAGAAGAGATCACTCCGGCCGAAGTTAAAGCTGCACTCGCCAAGGGAGTCGCCGATGGGGTCGTCATCCCTGTTCTCTGTGGTTCCGCATCGGAGGAGAAAGGCCTTGATAGGCTTACAGATGCATTCATTAGCCTGATTTGCGAACCCGCAAGTAGCGCTGATAAGCCCATGCGCGCGGTTGTTTTCAACCTGGATAACGACCCGTATCTCGGGCGACTCACGTACATACGTGTCCTTGAAGGTACTCTTAAGGAGGGAACAACCTGCCACGATGCGGCAAGTGGCCACAAGATTGACGTGCGCGATCTGTACGAGATCGACGGCGTGAAGCAGAAACGGGTTCCGCAGGCGGCTCCTGGAGACATCGTTGCTTTGGGCAAGATCGATAATATTGCTTTGGGGACCACTATTTCCGCTCAGGAAGGAGCGGAAGTGTTCGCCATGCCGCCGTTCCCGCAGCCAGTCTATTCGCGTATGATCCTTCCCAAGAGCCAATCCGATGTGGAAAAGATGAGTAGTGCGTTGAAGGAGCTCTCGATCGCCAAGGCGACGATCAAAGTGGAACGTGATCCCGTCACAAAGGAGACGCTCCTATGGGGAATGGGTGACGTGCACCTGTCCGTATTCATCGACAGGTTGAAGAACCGCTACAACGTGGAATTAGAGACGCACCGGCCACAAATCCCATACAAAGAGACGATCCGCAGGAAGGCGGAGGCCAAGTACCGCCACAAGAAGCAGTCGGGAGGACGCGGGCAATTCGGTCAGGTTGAGCTACGCGTCGAGCCGCTTGGAGGCGAGGGATTTAAGTTCATAAACGCGATCAAGGGCGCATCGATTCCTGGCCAGTACATCCCGGGAGTGGAGAAGGGTGTGATGGAAGCGATGGAGGTGGGGAGCTTGGCAAAGTTCCCGGTTACAAACGTTGCCGTTACAGTCTTTGATGGTAGCTTTCACCCGGTAGATTCGTCGGAACTGGCGTTCAAACTGGCGGCGCGCAATGCCTTCCATGAGGCCTTCGAGCAGGCGGGGCCGTGCCTCTTGGAACCGGTAATGAACCTTGAAGTACGCGTCCCTGAGGATCACACGGGTGACATTGTCAGTGACCTTAACGGGCGACGGGGACGCATCCTGGGGATGGAGCTTGCGGGTCGAATGACCACGATAAAGGCTGAAGTGCCGCTGATCGAGGTGCAGAGCTACGCCCTCGACTTGAAATCGCTAACTCAAGCGCGCGCGACTTTTCAGATGAAGTTCCTCAAGTACCAACAGGTTCCTGCGAACCTGCAGGAGAAGATCATCGCCCAAGCGAAGGCAGAAGAGGAATGAAAGTAGGTCGTTACATGCGCTCCGACCAGGTGACGGTCCCGGCGAGTGCTCCCATTTCCGAAGCAAAACGGGTCATGGACGAGAAGGGTTTCTCGCTCCTCCTCGTTGTGGACGAAGAAGGGGCGCTCAAGGGTTTCATCACCAAAGGGGCGCTGAAAGGCGTAACCGATTGGGAAACCCCTTTGGAGAAGGCATGTTTCGAGGCTCGGTTCGCTGTCTCGCCGGAAGATACGCTGGAGAAGGCGGCGCTTATCTTGATCGACAATCAGCTTGTCCTTCTCCCGGTGGTCGATGACGGAAAGCTGGTCGGCGTAATCTCTCAGAGTGAGGTCCTGCACGCGCTGGCAAGTGCGCTTGGGATCGGGCTTGAGGGAACGCGCATCACAGTCAAGTTGCCGAACGCCTCCGATGGAAAGACTATCTACAAGATTCTTGATACGCTCGATGAAGAAGGTGTAGAACTGGTCAGCCTTGCCCGTGGAGGCAAGACTGACCAGTACCAGGAATTGATCGTGCGTGCGCAGGGGATTGGGGATAAGGAAGTTCTAACAAAGAAGCTGGAGGAAGTTCTCCGGCCGGAGTGAGCCATGCCCAGCTTGAGCATCAGTGTCAACACCACGCAGCGCGAGCAATTCGTCGACATCACAACGCAAGTGCAGCAAGCGATTACAGAGATCGAGGCTATTGATGGCGTATGCACGATCTTCTCCCCGCACACTACCGCTGGCCTCACCATAAATGAGCACGCCGATCCGGCAGTGGCACGTGATATTCTCTCCTTCCTGCACGACGCTGTCCCAGACGAAAGCGC
>CAZQUT010000160.1:0-2860 GCA_964596555.1 uncultured Thermotogae bacterium | reverse complement strand
CGTTGCTTTTGCTGTGAAGATAGGCTATAACGTCGATTTGTTTGCGGGAAGTGTATTTGCCCGATGTCGTTATGCGTGCAATCTAGAGGAGGTGGCGGGACAAGCGTCTGTTCCCATAACTATGATGGTATTTGTTAACGTCTTGCTGCCTGTACTCCTTATTGCGGGCAGTGGCTACCTACTGGCCAAGCTTACTGGCATCAAGTCCGATGGGCTGGTAACGCTAGTCTTCTACATTCTTAGCCCGTGTCTGATCTTCTACTCGCTCTATTCTCAGCAAGTCTCGGAAAGTGCGATTTCGAGCCTGGTTATCTTTGTCGTTTCTCTACACACCATTCTATTCATCATCGGGGCCGTGTTGTTCCGACTCTTTCACTGGGATGACGATTCGCGTGTTGCGGGCACACTCGCTCTCTTTCTTAACAACGGCGGCAACTATGGGTTGCCGATCGTCTTGTTTGCCTTTGGTGACGTTGGCTTCCAATTTGCAGTGCTTTACGTCGTTGTCCATGCAGCGATGCAGGCGGTGCTTGGCGTTGGACTCGCCTCCTGGAAGAAGGGGATGTCCATTTGGAAGCTACTGCGGAATGTGGTGAGCGTCCCCTGGTTCTACGCTCTTATTGTTGCACTCGTTCTACGCAGGACGGGGACGATCTTGCCGGATTCAGCGATCAAGCCGATCGAGATGCTCGCTCAGGCGACAATCCCCGTCATGCTCCTCCTTCTGGGGGTTCAGCTAGCTCAGGTGAAGATTACAAGCGTTCTCCCGCGAGCAACAGTAGTCGCCGGGTTGAAGCTGCTCATTCCTCCGCTCCTCTCTTGGGGATTGACCGCAGCCCTGGGAATCCACGGGCTATTGCGATCCGTGCTTATCATTGAGGGGAGTACACCAACAGCTGTGAATGCTCTCCTGCTCTCGCTTCAGTATGATCGTCGCCCGGATCTCACGGCTTCCATTCTTCTTTTGACAACGGTGGGCAACCTGGTGACGATGACTGTGCTTCTCACGCTGCTTACGTAGGTGACTTCGGGTGTCTTTCGCTTACAGTGAGAGTGATGGCTGTGGGCCGAGCGACAGGGGATTGGACTCCCGCAACACGAGATGATGGTATGCCCCAGCAGCGGCGATCATGGCTGCGTTGTCGGTGCAGTACTTGACTTCTGGAAAGGTGACGGCGATTCCGTTCTTGCTCCCATCCGCCTGCATGCGCTCACGTAGGTGAGAATTGGCGGCGACTCCGCCGACGACAACGAGGTTCTTTCGATGATATCGCCTCGTTGCATCGATCGACTTCTTGGTAAGGACCGAGACAACGCTCGCCAGGAAGGATGCGGCGACGTCTTCTTGCTTCTCGCGGGGGTGCTTGCGTAGGTGATAGAGGACAGCGGTCTTCAGGCCGGCGAAGCTGAAGTCAAAGCCCGGAGAGCCGGACATGGGGCGCGGGAAGTTAATTGCGGTAGGGTCGCCTCGTGACGCTAGGCGATCGACCTCCGCGCCAGCCGGATAGCTGATGCCGAGCATCTTGCCCACCTTATCCAACGCCTCCCCTGCCGCATCGTCCACCGTCATCCCTACCAGGTGATACTCGCCGTAGGAAGTTACATCGACGAGACTGGTGTGCCCGCCGGAGACGATTAGCGCCATGAATGGCGGCGCAACTTCCTCATCGCACAATCGTTGGGCGAAGATGTGCCCTTCGAGGTGATTGACGCCGATGAATGGTACGCCAAGGCCGAACGCCATTCCCTTCCCGTAGGAGAGACCGACGAGAAGTGGCCCGACCAACCCTGGGCCGTAAGTAGCGGCCACAAGAGAGATATCGCGCATGTCGATCCCTGCTTCGACAAGAGCATCGCGGACAAGGTATGGCAGCTTGCGCATGTGATCTCGCGAGGCGACCTCGGGGACGACGCCCCCGTAGCGAGAGTGTATCTCTGCTTGAGAGTAGATGACGTTCGCGACAAGCTCTCGCTCACCACGCAATATGGCTACCGCCGTCTCATCGCAGGAGCTCTCGATTCCAATGGTGTAGAAGGGCTTTGTCATCTGATGTATTCCGGCTTTAAGACCCCGATGAACGGGAGATTGCGGTACAGCTCTTGATAGTCCATCCCGTAGCCGACGATGAACGCGTCATCCTCAAGTGGGAAGCCAACGTAATCTACCTGTACGTCAACCTCACGTCGCGCCACCTTGTCGATCAGGGTGCAGATGCGGATCGAAGCGGGCCGACGTGCGGCAAAACCGCGCTTGAGGTAGTCGATCGTGTAGCCGGTGTCAACGATGTCCTCCACAATCAGTACGTCGCGCCCTTCGATCGGCCGTTCCAGATCCTTGACGAGCCGGACCGCACCGGGGGATGTCCCGTTCCCATAGGAAGAGACCGAGATGAAGTCGTACTCGACCTCGGTCGGTATCTCACGGGCTAGATCGGCCATGAATACCAACGCCCCATGGAGGACGCACACGAGAAGTGGGGGGCGCATTTGCGTATCCCGCGCCGCCCCATTTGCGTAATCGACACTGATCTGTTCTCCAATCTCGTGTGCCCGTTTGGCGATCTGTTCCGCGGAAAATAGAACCCTGGAAACCCTCTCTGCAATCTTGTTTGTCACTCGAAATGCTCCTTAGCGAGTAGCGAACCTTTTTTCTAACGTGGCCATCCGCTCAGTGATTCCCCCGTATTCAAGATCGGCATAGGAGAGCATCGCCGCGCCGGAGAAACCCTGTGCGCGGATGTCGTTTGCCTTCCTGGCAACATTGTTGCGTACCCAATCCCAATACGGATGATCGAAAACATCACACGGCTCTGTAAGTTTCCCCTCTCGTAGCGAAAAAGCAAGGCAAGAGACGATCGGA
>CAZQUT010000159.1:0-2885 GCA_964596555.1 uncultured Thermotogae bacterium | reverse complement strand
AGGCCGAGGCCCTTCGATCCCTTCTCTTTGTAGAAGCGATCGAAGACGTGGGAGGCTACCTCTTCTGGCATGCCCTCACCTGTATCTGATACTTGGATCAGCACCTCCCCGTTGCGGGGCTCGACGTGCAGGGTAACTGCGTCCTGCGGACGCGTATGGCGCAGCGCGTTCGAAAGCAGGTTCCACACGATCTGGTGCAGCCGCCGCGGATCGGCGTAGGCCCTTGGCAGATTAGGTGGAATATCCAGGTGAAACTCCTTTCCCTCCTCGGAGAATAGAGTGCTGGCATCCTCAGCTACGCCACTTAAGAAATCATTGAGGTCGACCGCTTTGCGATCGAGCGGAAGCTCGTCTGCCTCGGCAAGGGCGATATCCTGCAGTTCATCGATCAGACCTTCCAGGTGCTCGAGACGCTCGGTTACCTTAACCAGGTTCTCCTCATCAGCCGGTTGTACACCGTCGAGCATCGCCTCTACCTTAGCTTTAACGACGGCGAGCGGATTGCGCAGCTCGTGGGCGACGTCGGCAAGCATCCTCTTTCGCCCCTCTTCGGACCTTGCAAGCTCGATGCGCAGGTCATCCAGAACGCGGGCAAGCCTGCCGATTTCATCCTTGCTGCCTGCGCGGACCGGTTGAGTGAGGTCGCCGGAGGAGATCGCCCTTGTGGCAGCGGTCAACCGCGCGAAAGGAGCAGTGATAAAGCGGACCAAGATAACCCCGATCAGCAGCGCCACCGCTAGGCTGATCACCGTAGCGTAGGCGATGCTGCGGTGGACAGAGGAGAGGAGGCTGAACTCGACATCGGAAAATTGTCCGAGGAGCGGGGCGGTGAACAAGAGGCCCACTTCCTTTTCAGAGATTGTTATCGGGATGCCCACCGAAAGGAGTCGGGAAGATAGATCCAGACGATTCATCCCAGGAGAACTTGCATGGATAACACGTCCATCTAGATCAGTGAGTAGGAACGCCCCACCCTGGCCGCGTTCGCTGCTGCGGTTCTGCCCGTGTGAGGAGAAGACATCCTCGATTCCATCCCACGTTGACTTTTCGGAGTAATAGGCGGCGAGCTGGCTCTTGATACCCTCCATCTGTGTCGCGTGCTCTGTGGCGATGAATCCCTTTGCATCGGAGAGGAGAAAGTGGGTTGCCACTGTGTACACTACGCCGAGGGAGGCAAGGACCGCGATGGCGAGCCCGAGGAAGAGCTTGTAGCGGAGAGGTATTTCCTTAATCAGCGTGTTTACCACCCTCCGGGAGGACGAGTTTGTACCCGACCCCATATACCGTCTTGATGATCTGCGGGGAGGTCGGATCGTTCTCGATCTTTCTCCGCAGGTTCATGATGTGATTGTCGATGTTTCGTATCAGCGCCGGTGTGTTGTAGCCCTGTACCTCTTTAAGAAGCTGCATCCGTGTGAAAACGCGGCTTGGTCGGCGAACGAGGAATGCAAGGAGGTCAAACTCGGTCGCGGTCAAGTCGATCGGTGCTCCATCCAGCCGTACCTCGCGACCAGAAAGGTCGACCACAAGATTCCCAATCTGCACGGGAGGCTCCACGATTGGGCCGGAGGTCCGTCGTAGAAGTGCTTGCACACGCAGGACGAGCTCGCGCGGGGAGAACGGCTTTGTTATGTAGTCATCCGCTCCGAGCTCGAACCCGAGAATGCGGTCGATCTCCTGGGATCGGGCGGTGAGCATCACTATTGGAACCTGGGAACGACGGCGAATCTCGCGGGCAACGTCGATCCCGTTGATGTCGGGGAGACCAAGGTCGAGGATCACCAGGGCGGGCTCCTCCGCCTCGAATGCCGAAAGTGCGCTTTGTCCGTTGAAGGCTGGAATTGGGCGATACCCGGCCTCGCGCAAGTAATCGGAGACCGAAGCGACGATTTCCCGCTCATCGTCGACAACCAGTATCACCTTTTTCATGGCTTGAAGTGTATCATCAGGCTACGCTTAATAGAAATCTGTACTCCTACCACTTTGTGTTGCAGTTGAAGCCGAGAGCTTCCAACAGCTTGGCAATCCCGCTGCCACGGTGGGCATCGGTGAAAACTGCCTTCCCGTGAGGGTTAACCTGCGCATATTCAGTGGAGATTGCCTCGGGGGTAACGTTGAGGGCACTGGCCAGATCGATCTTGTTGATGACGAGAAGATCTGTCTGGGTGAAGATGCGTGGGTAGCTTTGCACCACACCATTCCCCGCAGTAAGTGGGATTACCACAAGCTCTTCGTCTGTGCCCAGTGGGTAGTCCACAGGAGAGATGATCCCCGGCACATTCTCGATGAACAGGACATCAAGTGTGCCAAGGTCAAGGCTAGATAGAGCGCGGCTGAGAGAGATCGCATCGAGATATCCTTCTTCCCCTGTCTGGACGTTTACTGACTGCGCACCGCAGGTAAGAAACCTCTGATGATCAGTATCGCCTGTTGCGGCTGTAGCGATTGCTCCGACGGCTAGCCCGCAAGAGATGAGGCGCTCGACCAACTGCTCGATGATCGTTGTCTTTCCGCACCCCACCGGCCCCATAACGTTGATCGCACGCACAGCGTTCTCTTTCAGCAGGTGGAAGTTCCCGTCAGCAAGCCGCATCTGGCGAATCAGAAACTCCTCACGATCTGTGACATCCATTACATTCTCCCCCTCACAGGTGATCATAAGGCGGTGTGCTATCTGCTGCAAACTAGGGAGTGATGAGTAATGAGTGACAAGTGATGAGAAAGGGCAAGAGCAGTCTTACGCAGAGGCCTGTCTGCGTCCCAAGGACATGCAGAAGCAGAGAGCTCAAGGAGAACGTTGGTGTTGCCAGAAGCTGGCAGGTTTCCAGCGGCTTGGCTGCGTGCCACGTTCGTGGTAATCTTACAGCTTATGACAAACGATAGTC
>CAZQUT010000158.1:0-2891 GCA_964596555.1 uncultured Thermotogae bacterium | reverse complement strand
GCGATGAACGGAAAGACAATGCGCGAAAGTGATATCGAGAGGGCAAGCTTCTCAGGATCGAATCCGCTTGCCAGAAACGGGAGGTAGATTGGAGCAAGCAAAATCCCTGCGCCAACGATGAGGGGAAAGATTACGAGCAGGAGCGAGAGGACGTTGCTCGCGAACAGATCAGCGTCGTTATCGTCCACTAGCGACTTTGTGTACACGGGGATGAGGGCCGTTGAGAGCGCTCCCTCGGCGAGGAGCTGCCGTAGGAAAACGGGGAGAAAGAAGGCGATCAGAAAGGCGTCGTAGGCCCCGCTCGCCCCGAATTTATCTGCTATTGTAACATCGCGAAACAGTCCGAAAACGCGCGAGATGGCGGTGGCTAGTGCCATCACCAGGGCATCACGCGCGAGCGACCTCATCGATCCGTCGGTACCAGGAGGAGCCCGACTGCCACCTTGCCCCCGCTTGAGATCTCTCGATAGATCGGACCGTCCTTGAACACGAGTGAGCTTGAGTGTCCACCGTCGAAGGCGATGGCGTTTTTCACCTTCACAGGGAGCTTCCCGAGGATGTTAAGGAGCCCGGCAAAGTCCGTTCCCACGCTCTCGCTGTTCTTGATTACAGTCAGCAGAATCAGGCCGCCGTACCAATCGGTGGCAACGAGGCTGCGCGCGGCGCGGCCACTCACCAAGTAGGAATCGACGTTGAAACTCTCCTCCTGCGGATTCAACACCTCATCTCCTTCGTGGTAGAGGAGTGGGCCGGCGCTTACGGCATCTGTGATAAGAAGATCGCCCTGATCGAGGGTATACTCGAAGTTCACCTCATCCCCCACTCGCAGCGAATCGATGCGGGAGCGTGCGCTTCCACAGGCGACGAGGAGGTCCGCATCCGGATCTACGATCATGTACGGACCGTCCTGCACCGATGTAACGCGATCACTCCGAATCTTTACAACGCGGAAGGAATCGACAAACCCGCTTGTCAACGGCCCGGAGTAGCCGGCCGTGAACATAATGAGTTCACCCGACTTGATCGGTCGGTCAACATCGTCTATGGCGATCTTCGTAGCTTGCGTGCGCAGATAGAGGGAGACCTGCGGATTGAAGAAGCTAAGCCGCCCGAACAGGTCGATCCCCAACACCGCTCGCCGCTCATAGTTTGAGCTTAGAACCTGGCCATTGACGATCAGAAGTCCGATCGGAATGTTCGTCTCTGTATCATAGAAGTTTGCGTTGATCGCTGCGTCTGCAGCGTGAGAACGGGCGATTTCCTGCAGGGGAGAGAGTTTCCCAATCCCATTTTCAGAGGTCGCCGGGACAAGCTTGTAGTGATCACGCCACTCGTCGATGTACAGATACTTCACCTTCACCGGTCCAGCCCCGATGTCGGTCGTGATCTCGTGGTAGGTGATATGGGGGGCGATTGTCTCTTCCATCTCGGTCGATGGTTGATGGTCGAACGTGAGCGACACCGAGTAAAAGCCGTCTGTGGTGAAGCGCTTAATCTGTGGGAGTGACTCCTGGGAGAGAGAGACTATTAGATCGGCGCTGCGTGGGCCGCTCACGGTGAGGGCAACCGAGCTGACTACTCCGTCTGTAACGGTGACCTTGTGTGGAGCAACCGCCATTGTGCAGTGGCAGAAGCGCAGGTGCAGGCTGTTACCATCGGAGGAAAGTATCTCGTAGGGGACAAAACCGTCGAAGCGGATGCTCACCCGGTCTGCCGAGGCATCGATTGCTGTCAGGTGCGGTGCGTCGGACTCAATGTATATCTCACTTCCCAGGACGTGCATCCTCGCGGAGGCGATTGAGATGAGTTCGGAAAGCGAGATGTAGTAGACACCGTTGTAGATTGGAAAATGATCGATTGCAAAGAAGTGATTACTGTCAGCGCTACGGATCGTGATTGAGTCTTCTTCCTCAACGAGGACCGCCTCGATTCCCAGACGCAGGCCAACCTCGCGCAATGGGACAAAGATCTCGCTTTCACGCTGCACGTCTGGATGAGAAAGAACAATCAATTCGCCATCGACATAAAGAGATATCTCGCCGCCACGCACACAAGCAGCAACGGCGAGAACAAATACCACTAAGATTATAAAATGTAACCCGCTCTTCATGCGGGGCTACTCCTCTTTTGTCGCACCCTCCTCATCTACGCGGATGCGCAGCTCAACGTTGATGTCCTTGTACAGATTGATCGTCACTGCATGCTCGCCCAGTGTGTCGATTGCCTCTTCCAGCTGTATGCGTCCGCTCTCAACGTGCTCCCCGAGGTCTTTCTCAATCTGGGTGACGATATCCTCTGCGCGCACTGAGCCGTACAGCTTCTTGTTGTTGTGTGCCTTGCGGGAGAAAACCAGGACGCGGTCGGCGAGTGCATCGCGCAGGCGCTTCGCTCTTTCCTCGCGCTCCTCGATCTCCGCCATGTGTGCCTCTCGCTCCTTGGCGAAGCGCGCGATGTTGTGCTCGTTGGGCGTAACGGCATATCTCTTGGGAAGGAGGAAATTGCGCGCATACCCGTCGGCAACCTCAACTACCTCGCCCACATGGCCCAGAGAATCGATCGTCGTTGTCAGAAGTACCTTAATGATGTTAACCACCCCTCTTGTTCTCGTGGGTAAGATTGTAGTGGCCCGGGACCGCATCGTCAAACGGCGTCACGAACGGGTGTCGTATGGTATACTACTTCCTGATCGACAATGAAAAGACTGGCGCGGTGGTTTAAGGAAAAGGAGAAGGTGTTGGTGATGGGGGTGTTGAATCTCACTCCGGATTCCTTCTACGATGGTGGACGTTACACCACGCCACAAGCGGCAGTAGAACGAGCGCTTGCCATGGTCGATGAAGGGGCGGACATCATCGATGTCGGCGGTGAGTCGAGTCGTCCGGGTGCGCGGC
>CAZQUT010000157.1:0-2905 GCA_964596555.1 uncultured Thermotogae bacterium | reverse complement strand
CACGAGACACCCGGAACCAAGCGTGCCTCCTTCTGCGTTGAGGGGAACAAGCTGTACGAAGCGCTCTCACGCGATCTGGATGTCCCCTTTAAGCGCATTGGAGCGTACGTTGTTGCTCTTAGCGATGATGAGATCCCCGCTCTTCAAGAGCTCTACGAGCAGGGATTACAGAACGGAGTACCTGGCCTTGAGGTACATAACAGGGAGACGGTCCTTGCGCGTGAGCCACACCTTAACCCGAAGATTCTCCTTGGTCTATGGTCACCGAGCGTGGGGATCACAGAACCGTGGGGCCTGGCCACGGCTGCGGTCGAGAACGCCATGCACAACGGCTTGGATCTCCATGTCGATGAAGAGGTCGTGTCGATCGGTGTCGTCGATTCTCATGTGAGGCGAGTAGTCACCTATAAGGGAGAATACGAAGTAGATGCAGCGGTGAATGCCGCCGGACTGTTCTCAGACCGCATTGCCGAGATGGTCGGACTCTCAGAGCCCGTCCTCATTCCGCGCCGTGGGGAGTACGCTCTCCTCGACAAGACGATTGGGCCACTTGTCTCATCGGTCATCTTTCCTACACCAAATACGATATCTAAAGGGACGCTTGTCGTTCCTACGGTCGACGGGGGCATTCTGCTCGGGCCAACGGCGGAGGACCTCAATCCTGGAGCAAAGGATGCAACCGAAACGACTAGTCATGGCATACAAGAAGCGATCGATGGAGCAAAGCGGCTCGTGCCCGATCTTGACCTCTCGCTCGTCGTGAAGACGTTCGCAGGGCTGCGCCCGGAGACACCGGACAAGCAATTCATCGTCGGTAAGACCGCGATCGACGGCTTCTTCCAAGCCGCGGGTATGCGCTCACCTGGATTGACAGCCGCTCCGGCCATCGCTCGACACCTTGTTCATGCAGTGATAGCCCGAGACCTTGGTCTCAAAGAGAAACGCTACTTCGACCCGATTCGCCACGCCATCAGGAGTCTCCTGGATCTGCCGGAGCAGGAAGCAGACGCACTGATCGAGAGTGATCCGCGTTACGGCCACGTGATCTGCCAGTGCAACCACGTGACAGAGGGGGAAATAGTCGAGGCGATCCGCCGTGGTGCGCACACCTTGGATGGCGTAAAGTTCCACACCCATGCGGGTTTTGGGCGCTGTCAGGGCGGGTTCTGCACCGACAAGATCCTCATCATCCTCTCACGCGAACTCGGCCTTCCTCCAGGCGATGTCACCTTGCGTGGTGGGAAAAGCGTGATCCTTGACGGAGTGGTCCGAGAATGATTACAAGAAAGACCGACGTACTCGTGATCGGCGGGGGCGCCGCGGGAATGGCGGCGGCAGCGGCGGCCTCCAACGCCGGCGCGAAGACGCTCCTCCTGGAGCGGGATAACGAGGTAGGAGGGGTGCTTAACCAGTGCATCCATACTGGTTTTGGGCTCCACCGGTATCACGAGGAACTCGCTGGACCGGAGTTTGGATATCGGCTTCTGATGGAACTCTCAAACACGGATGCGCAGGTCATCTCAGGATGCTCTGTCCTTAACATAGACCATGAAAACCGGATTATTGATACGCTTTCCGAGGCAGGGAGGATGAGGATTTCCGCTCGATCCCTCGTGTGGGCAAGCGGAGCGCGCGAGCGCCCCTACGGAGCGCTGATGGCACCTGGGCCGCGCCCGGCAGGCATCTACACCGCAGGCCTGGCACAGAGGTTTGTGAATGTCCATGGATATCTCCCCGGTAAGCGAGCACTAGTCCTCGGCTCTGGTGATATAGGGCTTATCATGGCGCGCAGGCTGCACCTGGAAGGGATGGAGGTCGCTGCTGTTGTCGAGCTGCAGCCGGTTCCCGGCGGCTTGATGAGGAACGTGGTGCAGTGCTTGGAGGACTACGATATTCCACTCCTGCTGAGCCACAGTATCGTGGGAGTGCAGGGACGGGAACGGCTCACAGGCGTGACCATCGCGCGCGTGGATGAATCCCGCCGCTCGATTCCCGGAACCGAAGAACACTTTGCGGTCGATACGCTGATCCTCTCGATCGGATTGATCCCGGAGAATGAGCTGATAATGCCTTTCGTGCCCATCGATCCAGTGAATCGTGGCCCTCGGGTGAACTCTCTCATGCAGACAGAGGTCCCGTGGCTCTTCGCTGCAGGGAACAACATCGCGGTGTTTGACCTTGTCGATTCCGTAGCCGCCGTAGGAGAGATCGCCGGAAGATCAGCGGCGCTATTTGCGCAGGGGAAGTTGAAGGCTCAGCGCTCGACTCGCCTTATCCGTGGCGCGGGTGTGCTCCACCTTGTTCCTACATCGCTTATCGCTGGCGAGGGGCCGACGAAGATCTACCTGCGTGCCTCCCACGCTATGCGACAGGCGACGCTACGCATAGGAGATGCCATCTCAAAAAATGTGATTTCACGCAAGCTGCCGGTGGTTCGCCCAAGCGAGATGATCGAGGTTCGCATATCACAGGAAGAGCTGGCAAGGCTCACAGGACAGAAAGAAGTGCGCATCGAGGTGATCGAGGTCTGATGGAGAAGAAGCTGATATGCGTCTCCTGCCCGATTGGATGCGAGATCACGGCAGAGATAGAAAACGGTGTGGTGACGCGTGTTACTGGAAACCGGTGCCCACGCGGGGAAGCGTACGCCAGGCAAGAGGCCATCGATCCGATGCGCATCCTCCCAACGAGCGTGCGGGTGATCGATGGAGAACTCCCCCTCGTTTCGGTGAAGACGGATCATGCGGTTCCCAAGCGGCTGATTGACGAGATCATGAACTACATACGCACGCTCTCGGTACAAGCGCCGGTCAAGATCGGGCAGGTTCTAGCGTGGAACCTGCCGGGAACAAACGCTAAGCTTATCGCAACTCGCGATGTGGGACGGCGGCTGAACGGGTAGCCG
>CAZQUT010000156.1:0-2929 GCA_964596555.1 uncultured Thermotogae bacterium | reverse complement strand
GCTCTTCCGTTCATGCGGCAACTCTCCATCGCAACAGGCGAGACGATAGTTCTCTCTACCCTACACGCCCAACAGGGTGTGTGCGTGGAGAGGGTTGAGGGACACCACACACTGCGTATCTCACATGCACTCGGGGCAATCTTTCCGCTACATGCGGGAGCCTCGGGGAAGATTCTCATGGCCTTCGTCAATCGGCAAAAGCAAGAGAAAATCATTGAAGACATCGGGCTTCCGCGTTTTTCGGACACGACAATCACGAATCGACACAAATTGCTAGCAGAGCTGGCACAAATTCGCAAACAGGGGTACGCGCTGAGCAATGGCGAGATCATCCGCGAAACATTCGGCATTGGCGCACCAATCATCTCACGCATAGGGAAAACAATTGCTGCGCTGAGCATGTCAGCGCCGACCCATCGTTTGGAGAAAGAGGACCGGCAACAGATGATTGACCTTGTTGTCGGAACGGCAAGAAAAATCAGCATGCAATTTCAGTCCCAGGAAGTATAGAAACCAATACCATTTCCCAGTAAGGAGGAGACATGAGTGACGATTCGCTAAGGGCAGCGCAGAGCGGTGAGAGGATCACCATTACCAATGGACAACTGAATGTCCCCGATCATCCGATCATCCCATACATAACCGGAGACGGAATAGGAGCAGATATCAGCCCAGTGATGCTGAAAGTGGTCGACGCTGCGCTGGATAAGGCCTATCAGGGCAAGAAGAAGATTCAGTGGCTGAAGGTATGGGCCGGGGACGAGGCAATCGTCAAGAATCACCCCGAGCTTAGCCAAGAGCAGATCAAAGCAATCCCACCCGCGGAACGTCAGAAGCTCTACCTCCCAGAGGAGACGATCCAGGCGATCCGTGATTACCTTGTCGGCATCAAAGGGCCACTGACGACACCAGTTGGTGGAGGGATTCGCAGCTTAAACGTAACCCTACGCAAGGTGCTTGACCTGTATGCATGCGTACGTCCAGTCCGGCACATCGGAACACCAGCACCCGTGAAACGCCCCCAGGATCTGGACATCGTCTTCTTCCGGGAGAACACCGAGGACGTCTATGCCGGAATCGAGTGGCGAGCAGGAACTCCAGAGGCAGAGAAAGTCATATCTTGGCTGCAGGATGAGATGGGTGTATCGCTCCGTTTCCCGCACATGTGCGGTATCGGAGTGAAGCCAATCAGCGAGGAGGGGTCAAAACGCCTCATCCGCGCCGCGATCGAATATGCGATCAAGAACGGCCGCGATCGCGTTACGCTGGTGCATAAGGGCAATATCATGAAGTTCACCGAGGGCGCATTCCGCGATTGGGGATACCAAGTGGGCAAGGAATTCCCGCAGGTTATTCCCGAAGGCGAACTGAAAGAGAAATACGCTGGCAAACTTCCGCAAGGCAAGCTCCTGCTCAACGATTGCATCGCCGATCAGTTCTTCCAGCAAATGCTCCTGCGCCCCACTGAGTATTCTGTCGTGGCGACGATGAACCTCAACGGTGACTACATGTCCGATGCAGCTGCCGCACAGGTTGGCGGGTTGGGAGTCGCCCCAGGAGCGAACATCAACTACGCCACCGGGTATGCCGTCTTCGAGGCAACGCACGGTACAGCCCCCAAACATGCAGGCAAGAATGAAGTAAATCCTGGAAGTATCGTCATGTCCGCAGTGGAGATGCTGCATTACATGGGGTGGACAAAGGCAGCTAACCTGATCATGGACGGCATCAACGGGGCAATCAAGTCCAAGCACGTGACCTACGATCTGGAGCGTCAGATGGAGGGAGCAACCCTCGTCTCCTGCTCCGGGTTCGGCGATGAGATCATCAACAACATGTAGGTGAGATAATGGCAAAAAAAGGAATACGCGAATACGACGCAAAGAGGCTGATCCACAACGCCCTTCCCGAGTACTCAGGTGGACGCTTTCACACTGACGACCGCCTCATCCTCGTTACGCCCCAGACGGAGCTTGACAAGCTGCTGCAAGAGAACCCGTGGCTGAATGACACGAGGCTTGTTGTCAAACCCGATCAACTGTTCGGCAAGCGCGGGAAGAACAACCTTCTTCTCGTCGATGCCACCTTCGCCCAAGCGCAAGCGTGGATCGAGGAGAGGATGAACAAACAGGTCACTATTGAACAAACAACCGGTAAAACGACGGGAGTTCTCACCCACTTCTTGATCGAGCCGTTCGTCCCGCACGAGGAGGAGTACTACTTGGCATTCACGTCCAAAACCGATGCCGATGTTATTCACTTCTCCCTGCACGGAGGAGTGGATATCGAAGAGGTGTGGGACTCGGTGGTGACAATCGAGGTCCCCATCCTCGCAGATCCAACGGCTATAGATGTTGTTTCTTACCTCCCCGAAATGAAGGAGAAGGAGACGGTGGCTGCGTTCATCCAGGCGCTGTACCGGGTGTACTGCGAGTACTACTTCGCCTACCTCGAGTTCAATCCCATCGCCTTCCATGGTGGAACGCTCGTCCCATTGGATACGGTTGCCAAGCTAGACGACACCGCTGCCTTCCAATGTGCTCACAAATGGGGAAAGATCGAGTTTCCCAAGGCATTCGGGAGTGTCTCCACCGAGGAAGAGGCGTACATCGCCGCGCTCGATGAGAAGACGGGCGCATCGCTCAAGTTGACGCTGCTACACCCCAACGGGCGCGTGTGGAACCTTGTCGCCGGCGGCGGAGCAAGCGTGATCTACGCCGACACGGTCGTCGATCTCGGCTACGGCGAAGAACTCGCCAACTACGGCGAGTACTCGGGTAACCCGACGACTGAGCAGACCTATGAGTATAGCAGGACAGTTCTCGACCTGATGACGCGGGTGCCCGATCCACAGGGGCTGCCAAAGTTTCTGCTGATTGGCGGAGGAATCGCCAACTTCACCGACGTTGCCAAGACATTCACCGGGATC
>CAZQUT010000155.1:0-2937 GCA_964596555.1 uncultured Thermotogae bacterium | reverse complement strand
CCGTGAGGAGTGCGTAGGTGGACATGATGAACCCGGGAGTGCAAAACCCGCACTGTACTGCACCTTTCTCCACAAATGCGCGCTGGATCGGATGAAGTTCCTCCCCCGCTGCCAGTCCTTCGACGGTGAGGATCTCCTTTCCGTCCACCTGCGGGGCGAGTACGAGACACGAGGCGATAGCCTTTCCATCGATGAGGACGGTACAAGCACCGCACTCTCCCTCACCGCACCCCTCTTTGGTGCCGGTCAGTTGAAGATCGTCACGGATTAGGTCGAGGAGGCGCTCGTCCTCACGTACATCCCGCTCTTCGACGCGTCCGTTCACTGTGAACGTGATCTTCATAGGTGTTCCTTCACTGCGGCAAGAGAGGGCTCGATCTCGATTGCTGTCCCGGCAACAAGCCTGGCGGTGACGATGTCCTTGAGTCCGTTTCCGGTGACCATCACTGCCGCTCTCTTTCCCGTGATCTCTCCTTGTGCCGCCATTTTCAGCAGCCCGGCAAACGGAGCTGCACCGGCCGGCTCCGGGAAGACTCCCGTTTTCCTGGCCATCGTCGCAATTGCCGCCATGATCTGTTCATCGCTCACGGTGATGAAGTCGCCGCCATTTGCGTGCACGTACTTCACCGCCTTCACGATGTCGCGTGGCTTTCCGACGCAGATGCTATCGGCCACGGTTTCAGCCTTGATGTCATCAATGGCGACAGTCTTACCATCGTACTTGGCGAACGCAGCGGCGATCGGTGCCGATCCCTCCGCCTGCACTCCGATCACCTGCGGGAGGTGATTGATCATCCCAAGCTGCTGTAGCTCTGAGAATCCCTTACAGATTCCACTTACAACCGAGCCATCGCCAACACCGACGAAGACGACATCCGGCGGATCCCATTCTAGCTGCTCGGCAAGCTCCAGAGCCCCTGTCTTCTTCCCTTCAACGAGGTATGGGTTCACCGCTGCCGAACGATTGTACCAGCCGAACTCCGCTGCCGCTTCCGCCGCGAGGTCGTAGGCGACATCGTACGATCCGTTGACGAGGAACACCTTCGCCCCATAAATAAGAAGCTGGGTCACCTTTGCCTCGGGCGCCGTGCGTGGAACGAAGATCATCGTTTCAAGATCGGTCGCCGCGGAGAATCCAGCAAGGGAGCTCGCTGCGTTACCTGTGGAGGCAGCAGTGACCACGCGCTTCTTCTTTTCTTGCGCCTTTATCACAACGACCGAGCTGGCTCGATCCTTGTACGAGGCAGTCGGGTTCTGGCCATCGTCCTTGATGTACAAGGACTTCAGTCCGTGCTCCGCAGCCAGCTTGGGAAATTCATACACGGGCGTGTAGCCGACGCGTAGTGGCTGGATAAAGCGACGATCCTCAATCGGAAGCAGCGGAAAGTATCGCCACATCGAGTGCTCCGTGTCACGCGCCAGCGTCTCTTTGTTAAATTGCTTGGAGACCTGCTCGTAGTCATATATGACCTCTAGCGTCCCGCGTCGTGGACCGCAATCTGGGCAAGTGTACTCGACCTCATTTTGCGAGAACTCTCGCCCGCATGTTATGCAACGTAACGCTTTTACCTCTCCCATCCTGATCTTCTCCTTTCTCTACTCTGCCGTTACTTTTGCGAAGAACGGTAGCGTCTCCCCTACGCCACGCCACACAGTGACCATCGTGGCGATGTGCAGAAGAGATAGATTCCCGTCGAATTCCTCTTTCAGATGCATGCCTTCAATTGTCAGTTGTCGTGAGAGCGTGATCTCTACGTGTTCGTCCTCGTACACCATCTTTTCACCACTGAATGTCAATCGCGCTTCCGTACCGTTGTGGCGTGCTCTGATCCCGTCTTCTTCCATCTTGAAGGCGTTCTCCTCCTCCTGCTCGAAATCATCTTCATCAAGGAACAAGCGCGGTTTGTCCAAGTACGGATTGCCGTTGTGCACACAGAACGTGGTGCACACTCCGCACTGATTGCAGAAATCATCGACGTGCAGCACCTGCCTGTTCTGTGTCAATGAGAACGTTTCTTGTCTTACGACCTGCAGGTTGCCATTGCGGCAGGCAAGTACCGGAAGTGTTGCCTGAAACGGAGTGACGTGATATGTGTAGTTTGCTCGATTAGGACAGACCTCGACGCATTTATCACAGACAGTGGAGCACTGCAGGCAGCGGGCTGCCTCGGCGCGGGCCTCATCCTCGGTGAAGACCTTCTCCACCAGATCGAAACCGGACCGTTCGCTAAGCGGGAGGACTGCCGGATGGACCTGCGGCACCTTGCGTGTACGTGCTCGCTTGACCTGGACAATGTCCTCTTCGGATAACTGCGGATGCTGCGCTTCCAGTTGTTTGTAATCGATTCCCAACTTGTTACAGATCGCCTCTGCCGCACGGCGACCGTCAGCAGCACCCTGGATGATCGTCGCTGGGCCACGCGTTGCGTCCCCGCCGGCGTAGATACAGGAAACACCCGTATCTCCTGTATCCTCTTCGGCTGCAATCCGCTCCTTGTTAGTAACGGAGATCCTGCTCCCGTCGAGGAACGAAAGCTCGGGCCGTTGCCCGATGGCGACGATCAGCGTGTCGGCCGGAATGTCAAACTCACTTCCTTCAATCGGGATTGGACGACGTCTCCCATCGGGACCGGGCTCACCCAGCCTGTTACGCACGCACTTGATAGCGACGATCTTGCCATCCTCGCGCATCGCGCGCACCGGGCTGAGGAGCTCTTCAATCTTGTTCCCCTCAGCAATGAGGTCTTCGATTTCGTCTGCGTCGGCAGGCATTTCAGCGCGTGTGCGGCGATAGATTACCGTTGTTCCCACGCCGGCAGCGCGAGCAGCACTACGGGCTGCGTCCATGGCCGTGTTTCCTCCGCCGATGACGACGATCTTCCTTCCAAGATTCACCTTCTCGCCTTGCCGCACGCGTTCCAGCATGTCGATCGCGGT
>CAZQUT010000154.1:0-2952 GCA_964596555.1 uncultured Thermotogae bacterium | reverse complement strand
ATGCGGCATGGCCGCCACAATCACCATAGCAGGCGACGTGGGTCACCTGCTATGGCACAGCACTGTGTGATAATCGCCAGCTCACAGTAGCCAATTCTTTCCAACTGAGCTTTCTACCCGTAATATGGTGCGGTCACTTCCTGGGAGGCCAGATGCGAAATTTGCGTACAGTCCTTCACTATTTTGGAATCATACTTATCGCCTTTGCCTTCCTGCAGGCTCTGCCGCTTGTCATCAGTACGATATACGCAGAGACAGTCACCTTTCCGGTGCGCATCTACGCCATTCCCGCGGCAATTGCAGCTTTTCTGGGCCTGCTTCTGGTGAGTTTGTTCAAGCCCTCTCCGTTAAACGAGGGGATGGCGATGGCGATCGGGGCGTTAGGTTGGTTCGGCCTGTCGTTGATCGGCGCCGTCCCTTACTGGCTGGCCCTCAAGATCACCTACCTAGACGCATTCTTCGAGACAGTGAGCGGGTTCACAACGACAGGGACAACTTTGTTCGTTGGTCTTGACGGCCTTCCGCACAGCATCCTCTTCTGGCGTGCACTCACGCAATGGATAGGCGGATTGGGGATCTTCACCCTCTTCCTCGTTATTGCGCTACGCAGCGGCATCTCTCACAACCTGCTGCAGAGCGAATCGCACAAAGCAACTACGAAGCGCTTCTCGCCGGGGATGTTCAACTCGCTGCGCATCCTATGGGCGATCTACATCACGCTCACAATCCTCTGTGGTCTCGCTCTGTGGATCGAGCGACTATCGCCATTCGACGCCATTGTCCACGCGCTGACTACGATCTCCACCGGCGGATTCTCCTCGCACGATGCCAGCATCGCCTACTTCCACCAGAGCGGCTATCACTACGTGGCGATCGACTACACGCTGATCCTGTTCATGTTTCTCGGTGGAACAAGCTTCCTCGTGCATTGGAATATCATCCGCCGCCGTTTCGCAGCGCTGCGCGTGAACATGGAGCTTCGCTTGTGGGTGCTACTCATCATCGGGGCGACCCTGATCGTTGCCTTCGGAGGCGGGATGCACGCACCCCTAGGTGAGCGCATTCGTGCCTCGCTGTTTCAGGTAGTGGCGATCGCATCAAGTACCGGGTTTGCGACCAAGAACATCGCGGGGAACTTCTTTGGCCCTGCGGCAAAGCAGGTGTTCCTGCTTCTGATGTTCATCGGCGGGTGCGTCGGCTCGACCGCCGGCGGAGTGAAAGTGTGGCGCATCGGGGTTCTTGGAAAGCTACTGCGCCACCAGCTGCGTCTCATCTCCCGCCCATCTCGCGAGGTTGTACCGTTCGTCATCGATGGTGAGGTGATGCACTCCCGGGAAGTCTATCGCACGGCGGCGATCACCTTTGCGTGGGTGGCGATAGCGACAATTGGGAGCCTGATAACAGGCCTACTGACGGGGTTCGGTCCGTTGGAGTCGTTCTCAGGGATGATCTCGGCTCTGAGTAACATTGGCCCGAGCTACATCGATCCAACGGCTTATGTTACCATGAACGCGGGACTCAAGGTATTCTACATCCTGGCAATGGTTGCGGGGAGGCTGGAGCTTCTTCCACTCTTTCTCATCTTTTCCCGCCGGGTGTGGCGCTAGGAGGAACTATGCGCGTAGTTGTAGCTGGAGCAGGGATGGCCGGAAGGCGTTTGATCGCCAGGCTGGCCGCTGATCGTTACGATGTCGTGGCAGTTGATCTCAGCCGTGACGTATGCGAGATGGTGAGCGCTAAATTGGGCGTTCCTGCCATCTGCGGAAATGCAACCGATGTGGTAACACTCGAGGAGGCAGAGATCAGTCGGGCGGATGTAGCCGTAGGGATGATGCGCCAGAGTGCGGACAACCTGGCGTTCTGCCTGCTGGCAAAGAGCGCGGGCGCTGAGCAGATTATCACACGTATGGCTAACCCCAAGTACGTGCACGCATACAAGCAGGCGGGGGTGACGACGGTGATCGACGTCGTCGGTCTGTTCCTCGACCAGTTGGTGCTGGAGATCGAGCGGCCTGATATCTACGAAATTGCCAGGTTCGGTGCTGGAGCGGGGGCGATCATCAGCGTCACCATCCCCGAGAAGTCGTCTGTTGTGGGAAAAACTATCAAAGACATCCGTAGTGACCGCCGTTATCCGCACAACTGCCTGATCGCCGGGCTCTTCCATAACGGGGGCGAGCGCCTCATCATCCCGCAGGGAGGCGAACTAGTTCGCGCAGGCGATCAACTCGTCCTCTCCACCCTGGCAGCAAATGCCAAAAGCGTCGCGCAGTTCTTCGAAACACACAAGGGCATCTTGTCCCACTTTACTGGGAAGAAGAGTGGATCGACACCTCCAATTGCTACGCAGACACAGGTCGAGCTCGATACTGCTCTCGAGGGAAACGACAACGGGAAGGACGATCCCGACCAGTAATCGACTATTGGCTGACAGTCGGCGGCTGCTTCTCGATCGTCACATCGGGAAAGACGAGGTGTAAGACGATCGAATATTGCGGGTCGTTGTTTGGATCAGGTACATCAGAGTGCAGCAGAAGTGTGAACTCCAGGCGTCCCGGGTCGGAGAAACCCGACTTGTCACGCAGCAGTGGGCTGTAGAGGAGACCACTCTGGCGTATCGAACCATCACTCTGCCGGAGTGCATCAGCAAGGGACCAGGTACCGCGCAGAGCCTCGTAGCGCAGCTCTCCGTCGACGTACAGGTCAAACGTGCTCTTCCCGCTGAGCGTGGCGTGCGTCTGTGGAAGGCCCGAATCACCGCCTTCGATATCCCCGTTGATGTCAGCCTGCTCTTCCACCTCTGACGAGTCGTCGATCCGAGACCTAATCCTGACTGTCCCTGTAAGCTCGTCGCTCGATGCAAGATGAAGTGAGCCACTGGTATCTGAAACTGAGACGGAAGCATCAATCGATCCCGTGCCATCGGCAGCGATGCTCAAGGTCAGGGAGCCG
>CAZQUT010000153.1:0-2987 GCA_964596555.1 uncultured Thermotogae bacterium | reverse complement strand
CTGCCCAAAGGCGATGATCACCCGCTGGCCGCTGTACATCTCCACCAACTGGCCGTTTAGCTGGCCGATCTTGGCCTGCAGTCCGCGGTACCATTTACGTGTGCGCTTGCCTACAACCGCGACTAGCCCGAACATTAGTGGGAAGACGAGCATCGATCCCAAAGCAAGATACGGACTGAGGGCGAACATCATCGCCAAGATTCCAAACAGGGTAAGAAATCCGGTGAATAGCTGGGTTGCATTCTGCGACAATACGCGGCTGATGTTGTCCATATCATTCGTCAACCGGCTCATCAGGTCCCCATGTGAGTGGCGGTCGAAGAAACTAAGACTGAGCGTTTGCAGGTGAGAGAAGAGGTGTGCGCGCAGTTCACGCATCGCCCGTTGCGAGGCCCTAGCCATGAGCACGCTCTGCCCAATCTGCATCAGCCATGAGCCGAGATAGACACCGAGCATCAACAGGCTCACACGCAGCAACTCTCTCAGGGCTGCTCCCTTAATCGCTTTGTCAATTGCCACACCCAGCAGGAACGGCCCAAACAAGGCGAGGATCGTGCTCATCGCGGCAAGGATGACGATGATTACAAGGAGCCACTTCTGCGAGTGCAGATAGTGTAACAGCCGGCGGACGGCTCCCTTCGGATCGTGGGCTTTCTCGATTCGGGCGCGCCCTCCGTGACCGCCAGGGCCCGGTATCCCTGAGCCATGACCCGCGGGCATCTGCGGCGAGCCTTCTCTAGACATGCGCTGCACCTCCGTCTCCCAACTGAGATCGGTAGATCTCCTGATAGATAGGCGACGTTGCCAAGAGATCGGCGTGCGTCCCGGTTGCCGCAATCTCACCCTGATCGAGGACGACAATCTTGTCGGCCAACAGAACGGTACTGATCCGCTGCGCGACGATGAGCCGCGTAGTAGTGTGCTGCGATTGTGCAATCAGGCTGTCAAGAGCATCCTGCAAGAGCGCCTCGGTCTCGACATCGACCGCGCTCGTTGAGTCGTCCAGAATGAGGATCTTCGGACGTACGAGAAGAGAGCGTGCAATGGCGATCCGCTGCTTCTCACCACCAGAGAGGGTCACACCGCGTTCCCCAACCTTGGTATCGTACCCATCAGGGAGCCCCGTAATAAACGTGTGTGCCTGTGCCGCCACGGCAGCGGCAATAATCTCCTCCTCGCTTGCCTGCGGCTGCCCGTAACAGATGTTGTCGCGGATCGTCCCACCGAACAAGATCGCCTCCTGCAAGGCCAACCCGATGTGCGTTCTGAGGGAATGAAGCTCGATGTCTCGCACATCGATCCCATCAATTCTCACCCGCCCTGCACTCACGTCGTAGAAACGCGGGATGAGGTGGATGAGCGATGATTTTCCCGCTCCGGTTGCTCCCAGAATGGCCACCGTCTCCCCGGGCTTAACGACAAGATTGATCCCCTTCAAGACCGGGTCATTCCCGTCTCGCGAATAGCTGAACGAGACATTCTCAAACTCGACGCGTCCCTCCACATCCTCAAGAGATCGAGCGTCCTTCTTCTCCTTCACATCAGCGTCGGTGTCGAGGACCTCCAGGATTCTGGCCGACGAGGCGTCGGCTGCCGACAGAGGACCGACCATCCCCGCCAACATGAGAATCGGGAACAGAGCGAAACTCATATAGTTGATCGAAGCGACGAGTTGGCCTGGAGTCAACCTCCCGCTGATGACGGACGTACCCCCGAACCAGACTGCGCCAACAACTCCCAGGTTGACAATGAGGAGCATCGTCGGGATGAGAAACGCCATCATCTCCATCACGCTGATGTTCTTACGCATCAGCTTAGTGTTCGCATCGTCGAAGCGTTCCTTTTCATGCCCGACACGCACGAACGCCTTGATCAAACGCATCCCGGCGAGGTTCTCTTGCAGCACTCCGTTCAACCGATCGAGCGCTTTCTGCACCAACAGGAAGAGCGGCTGCGCTTTGCGCATAAACAGGATGATCGCTAGCGCGATGAACGGGAGGAAGCAGGCCATCAAGATGGACAGTCTTCTGCTAGTGATTACGAGCATGATGATACTTCCGACCACCCACACCGGAGCACGGGTAAGAATGCGAAGCGACATCGCGACGATCGACTGCACCATGTTCACATCGCTCGTCGTGCGCACGAGGAGCTTCCCGGTACGAAGTTTGTCGAGATTACCAAACGAGAATGTCTGTACCTTTCGCACGATAGCGCTACGGACATCCGCAGCAAAGTCCTGCGCGACACGCACGGAGAGGATCGTGTTTCCCACAGAAAAGAGGGCACTGAGAAGTGCTATCCCGACCATGATGAGGGCGGTCGAAGCAATCACGTGCATGTTCTGCGCGGCAATCCCGCGGTCAATGATCCGCTGCGTAAGGCGAGGGATAAGGAGGTCAGCGCCAACCATACCCAAGAGGAGGATGAGGGCAATGATCGCTTTAACGCGGTATGGCTTCACAAAGCCGAACATCCGACGTAACGATTTCATCGTCTTCCCCCTCTGTTTGTCTGATTCATCGACCGACACATCCTCTCATGCGATATCGTCCAGATTGGCACGCATTCTTAGAAGGTATTCGCGCATAACCTCGCGCTCTTTGCTTGAGAACCCCACAAGCATCTGTTCCTCCAGCTTGCTCCAGTTTCCCTCAACGTTCGCTCGAAGAGATCGCCCTCTATCTGTCAAGAAGACACGCGACACGCGTTGATCGCGCTGATCAGAGCGACGCTCGATCAAGCCGATCCTCTCCATGCGTTGGAGCGCTATGGTGACCGTCGCTGGAGCAACGTGCAGACTGTGAGCAAGCTCGGATTGGGTAACCCCGTCCGTTCGCCATAGCTGACGTAGCGCAATTCCCTGTCCGCAGTGAATTCCAACCTCGGCCATAAGCACACGCGAGCGGTCACGCGATAGCTTACAGATGAGTGTTAATAGGTAGCGAATCGACTCGTGCTCATCATCCATGGACTATCCTCTTATC
>CAZQUT010000152.1:0-3020 GCA_964596555.1 uncultured Thermotogae bacterium | reverse complement strand
TGAGGTGCTCCTGCACAAGCTTTGCATATTCATCGGCGCGATCGGCGCTCATAGTGAGGTAGAGTCCGTCGTCCTTCCTTTCGAAGGAGAAGCTGGCGGCCTGCAGCGCATGCTCGACTTCCGAATTGGCGCTCCCTTTTGGGATGTAGCTCTTGGCGACCCCGTCGGTGCGCTCGATCACCGGGATGATCGGAAGGCCAAACTTAATGGCAAAGGCGAAGTCACGCTCATCGTGTGCGGGGACGGCCATGATCGCGCCGGTTCCGTAGGTCATTAGCACGTAGTCGGCGATCCACACCGGAATCTTTTTCCCGTTTACCGGGTTGATTGCGTAGCCTCCGGTGAATACGCCCGTCTTCTCGCGCTCGGTTGATGTCCGCTCGACTGCCGTTTGTTTCGCCGCCTGGAGGCGATATTCGGCCACGGCTGCCTGCTGCTCATCTGTGGTCAATTTGTCCACAAGGGGATGCTCCGGGGCGAGGACCATGAATGTCGATCCCCACAGGGTGTCGGGGCGTGTGGTGAAGACGACGATCTCCTCGTCATCTTCCGTGTGGAAAGTCACCTCTGCACCAACGCTCCTGCCGATCCAGTTTGACTGCATCTTCTTCACATTCTCCGGCCAGCCGTCGAGTGTCTTTAGGTCATCGAGGAGACGATCGGCGTAGTCTGTGATTTTGAAGAACCACTGTTCGAGCGTTTTCTGCACCGGCGGCGTGCCGCAGCGGTCGCAGACGCCCCCGACGACCTGTTCGTTGGCAAGAACTGTGTCGCAGGTGGGACAGTAGTTGACCGTCGCCTTCTTCTTGTAGGCGAGGCCGTGCTCGTACAGCTTGAGGAAGAGCCACTGCGTCCACTTGTAGTAGTCGGGCAGGCAGGTCGTCACCTCGCGATCCCAATCGTACTCGATTCCCCAGGCGCGGAACTGCTCTTTGGCGTGAACGATATTGCCAAGCGTCCAGTTGCGAGGATGGATCCCGCGTTCGATTGCCGCATTCTCCGCAGGCAGTCCAAACGCGTCCCAGCCCATCGGGTTTAGAATGTTGTACCCGCGCATTCGGTAGAAGCGGGTGACAACGTCGCCGATTATATAGTTTCTCCCGTGCCCCACATGCAGCGATCCCGAGGGGTATGGGAACATGTTCAGGTAGTAGAACTTCTTCTCTATTGCGTCTGTCGGTGCGCGGAAGAATCCGCGCTCGCCCCAGAAGTCGCGCCAGCGCTCCTCGATCTTCCTAAAGTCGTACCGCTCTATCTTCTCATCTACCATAGCCTAAGTTCTCCCCTTGCCAACCGTTCCGCCTGCTGCAACAACTCATGCACATCCTTCATCGAACGCATCTCGCTGTACAGCCGCAGGATCGGCTCCGTGCCTGAGGCGCGGAACAGGAGCCAGCCATCCTTGAATCTCAGCTTAATCCCATCGATGGTCTCCACACTTATCACCTTGCGTCCGGCAAACGTCTCTGGCGGATTTTCCTTGAGCTTGGCGACAACCTCCAAACGCCCTTCCACCTCGATATCGCGGCGATGGTAGAACCGCGGGCCGTACTTGTCGAACAGCGATTGCACAAGCTCGCTCGCGGGCTTACCTGCACTGGCGACAATCTCGGCTAGGAGCACGGAGTGAAGAACGCCGTCGCGTTCGGGGATGTTTCCCTGAATAGCGATGCTGCCGCTCTCCTCGGCCCCGATCAAGACATCGCCCCGCTTAAGGATCTGCTCACAGTGGTGCTTGAACCCGATCGGAACGACGATCTGAGTCAGACCGTAGTCTTCGCACATATCGCGGGCCATATCGGTGAGGTTGAACGCGGTGACGACCGACCCGCGCAAGCCGCGCTCCTCGACGAGGTAGCGGAAGATGAGGGCGAAGGTGCGGTGAGCGTCGATGTACCCGCCCTTCTCGTCCATCGCCGAGATGCGATCGCCATCGCCATCCGTGACCACGCCGATCATGTTGCGCTTCCGCCGGCGCAGGGAGGCGATCACCGCGCGTAGTGGAACGAGGTTCTCCTCCAGCGGTTCTGGCTTCTTCCCACCGAACAGCGGATCGTGCCGTCCGCGGATCTGAGTGTAGGACACACCGTATCCGCGCAGGAGCTTCGACACATAGCCCTGCGCCGAGCCGTACATTGAATCTATCACCACGTGCACCGGCGATGCCGTAAGGCGCGCTGGATCGATCAACGTGCGCACTTTCTCCAGGAAGGGTGTCTTCAGATCGACCTTCTCGATTGTCCCTTCCGGGGAATGAGGGACTGGAATGGAATTTGAGAGGTGTTCTTCCACTCCATCGGTCACCTCACTGGGAGCGGATCCGCCGTACTCGGCCTTGTACTTGATCCCGTTATAGGTCGGTGGATTGTGGCTGGCGGTGAACATGATCCCCGCCGCTGCCTTCTGGTTCACGACCGCGTAGGAGACCGCTGGTGTTGTGACGGGAGCATCACTGATACTCACTGGGATCCCGGAGTCGTGCAGCACGCGGGCAAAGTAGTGTGCAAACTCCGGTGATAGGAAACGCATGTCGTAGCCCACAACCACTCCGTCCGCGGCCGGACGGTAGGGAGAGCCCCAGTCTGTGTAGATATCGAGCTTCTTCCGTTCTTCGGAGACGAGGAACTTTGCCGTCGCCTCGGCGACACGCGCTACGTTGTCAAACGTGAAGCCGTCGGCGATAACGGCACGCCACCCGTCAGTTCCGAACTTTATTCTTCTTGCGTCTTCTTGGCTTCCTCTTTTTTCCACGTTGTTCTCCTGTACGCACACGCGATATTGTGTTTATCCGTTGAACGTTCTCTGGCAGGATGAGATCGTTGCGTGCGAGAATCTCTTGAAGCAGGGTGTAAGGGATCGATGTCTCCACCCATAGAGAGTCGATCTCTACCACCCCGTTCTTCACTGGGACGTGCGGCATCGCCCGCTCCACCGCCAGCTTGTAGCGGGCGAGCATCTCCTCATCGCTCAGTACTTCAGTAGTTGTATTCAACGGTGTATTCTACCTCGCTTTCTCCGCC